>NZ_AUTI01000180.1:0-18673 GCF_000497995.1 Pseudoalteromonas sp. TB25 | reverse complement strand
GGCATGGGCTGAAGCCGCTGAGTACAAACGTGCGTGGGATAAATACGATGCTGATTACGAAGCCGGTTTAAACCCAGAAGCGCCAGTACGTGATATTAAACACGATACGCTTCGCGGTGTGCTTGAAGGCGAAGTACGTATTCATAATCATTGTTATAAAGCTGAAGAAATGGCAATGATGATTGACCTGTCAAAAGAGTTTGGTTACCACGCGGGTACTTTTCATCACGGTGTAGAAGCATATAAAATTGCTGACTTACTTGCGCAAAATGGTTCGTGTGCTGCACTTTGGCCAGACTGGTGGGGCTTTAAAATGGAAGCCTACGATATGGTTCAAGAAAACGTGGCTATTGTTGATGCGGTTAAAAACTCGTGTGCAGTTGTTCACTCAGATTCAGATACTACTATTCAGCGTTTAAACCAAGAAGCGGGCAAGGTGATGTACCGAGCTAACGAAAATGGTTTTGATATTTCTGAGCAACACGCTATTAAATGGATCACGTCTAACGCTGCTAAATCGTTAGGTATTGATGACAAAACAGGTTCACTAGAAGCGGGTAAGCAGGGCGATGTTGTTATTTGGAATCAAAGCCC
Source organism: Pseudoalteromonas sp. TB25 (assembly GCF_000497995.1). Classification (NCBI taxonomy): domain Bacteria; kingdom Pseudomonadati; phylum Pseudomonadota; class Gammaproteobacteria; order Alteromonadales; family Pseudoalteromonadaceae; genus Pseudoalteromonas; species Pseudoalteromonas sp. TB25. The sequence goes on along the minus strand of NZ_AUTI01000180.1, from coordinate 18,079 downwards.
ATTTAGTGTCTATGCTAAAGCTGAACAAGTGTTTGTTGATGGTGCAAAGGTTTACGATAGAAACGACAGCGCGTACCAAGCAACAAGTGATTTTATGTTAGGTCAACAATAAGGAGCACCCAGAATGAAAAATTTATCACGTTCGTTTTCGCTTTCTCTGGTTGCTGCAGGATTATTAGCATCTGGTGCTGTAAGCGCACAATCGCTAGCAATTATTAATGCAACATTGCATACGTCTTCTGATCAAGGTGTATTAGAAGCGGCAAGCATTGTAATGACAGATGGTAAAATCACAGCGATTAACCCAACTGAAATTAAAGTAGATCAAATTATTGATGCAAAGGGCCAAATTGTAACCCCTGGCTTTATAGCAAGTATTAATCAACTTGGTTTGGTTGAAGTAAGTGCAGTTGCAGGCTCTCGCGATGCAGGTGAAGAAAAAGCCGGTATTGATTTTGATGTAAGCCTTGCTTATAACGCACATTCAAGCTTAATTCCTTACGCTCGTAAAGGCGGCGTAACACGCGATGTAATTACTCCTCATGGCGGCGATAGCATTTTTTCAGGCCTTGCGAGTGTTGTTGATTTAAGTGGTAGTTTTGACAGCGACATGCAAAAACAAGCGGCTTTAATTGTTTACTTAGGTGAGCGTAGTAAAGGCTCACGTGCTTTTACTTTGCAAACACTGATTAATAAGCTTGATGAGCACAAAACTAAAGCCGGTAAAAAAGCGAAAAAAGATGACGACAAGCCAAGTACTGAAGATAAAGTAATGGCTAAAGTACTCAGTGGTGAAATGCCATTAGTGGTTGGCGTTTCGCGTGCGGCGGATATTATTGAGCTAATTAAAGTAAAAGAGCAATTTGGTTTTAACCTAGTACTTAATGGTGCGCAAGATGCTGTTGTAGTAAAAGAGCGCGTTGCTAAAGCAAATATTCCAGTGATTATTAGTGCAATGGATAGCTTACCTGGAAGCTTTGATTCGCTTCATGCAAGTTTAGATAATGCTAGTATGCTTGAAAAAGCAGGCGTTAAAGTATTATTAACGGTAGGTGGTGATGCAAGTCACAATATTTATCAGCTGCGTTTTGATGCTGGTAATGCTGTGTCTTATGGTATGAGCCAAGAAGGTGCGTTAAAAGCGCTAACATCAAACGTTGCTGATGTATTTGGCATTAATGCAGGTAGCCTTGAAGTAGGCAAAGCTGCTGATGTGGTAATATGGAGTAATGACCCGTTTGAGCTAAGCAGCCATGTGAGCAAAATGTTTATTAATGGCGTTGAGGTTTCTACACAATCTCGTCAAGATAAATTGCGTGACCGCTATACGACAGATTCAAAAATGCCACGTGCTTATACCAACCCGCAATAATACTTAATCAATTTGAGGGATTAAATCTGACGGTAACTGCGTTAAAAATTTCTGATATAGAGCAACTAAATAACGAAATTTTTGCCTTGTTATCGACAAGATTTTCTTGCCTCAAAGTTGATCACTTAATTAAGCGAATTGGTATGATACTAAATAATTAATTAAATAAATAAATTTAATTATTCAAAGGCCGCTATTTTATAAATAGCGGCCTTTTTTACAAGATACAGACATAAAAAAGCCGCTTACTTTTGCAAGTAAGCAGCTTTTAAATTTAAACCGGTATTTATACTAATTTAGCAAGAATATCATTAAATGTAGTGCTTGGACGCATCGCTTTAAAGGCTGCATCATCGCTAGGCTGGAAGTAACCGCCTAAATCAACTGCAGGGCCTTGCGCATCGTTAAGCTCACTTACGATTTGCTCTTTATTAGACTCAAGGTCACTAGCGATTTGAGTAAACTGTGCTTTAAGTTCACTGTCATCATTTTGCTTAGCAAGTTCTTGTGCCCAGAATAAAGATAGGAAGAAATGAGAACCACGGTTATCAATTTCTTTCACTTTACGTGAAGGCGATTTGTTTTCAGCAAGGAACGTACCTGTTGCTTTATCTAGGGTATCAGCAAGTACTTGTGCCTTGTTGTTACCAGCAGTTACGCTTAAGTGCTCAAGTGATGCAGCAAGTGCTAAAAATTCACCTAAAGAATCCCAACGTAAGTGGTTTTCTTTTTCGAACTGTTGAACGTGCTTAGGTGCAGAACCACCCGCGCCAGTTTCAAATAAGCCACCACCGTTCATAAGTGGAACAATTGAAAGCATTTTAGCACTCGTACCCAACTCTAAAATTGGGAATAAATCTGTTAGGTAATCACGTAGTACGTTACCTGTTACAGAAATCGTGTCTTTACCTTCTTTAATACGCGCTAGTGAGAACAATGTTGCTTCAAGCGGTGCTAAAATTTGAATATCTAGGCCAGCTGTATCGTGATCTGGTAGGTATTTATTTACTTTTTTGATTAGCTGCGCATCATGTGCACGGTTTTCGTCTAACCAGAAAATAGCTGGAACGCCTGTTGCGCGTGCACGATTTACTGCAAGCTTAACCCAATCTTGAATTGGTGCGTCTTTAACCTGACACATACGCCAGATATCGCCTTGCTCAACACTGTGCTCAAGTAATGTATTACCATTTGCATCAACAACACGGATAGAACCGTCCGCTTTTGCTTCAAATGTTTTGTCGTGTGAACCGTATTCTTCAGCTTTTTGAGCCATAAGGCCAACGTTTGGAACGCTCCCCATTGTTGTTGGATCAAACGCGCCATTTTCTTTACAAAAATCGATAGTTGCTTGGTAAACACTTGAGTAACAACGATCAGGAATTACAAAGCTAGTGTCTTGTAATTTTCCATCGTTATTCCACATTTGACCGCTTGAACGGATTGCTGCAGGCATAGATGCATCGATGATCACGTCACTAGGTACGTGTAAGTTTGTAATACCACGGTCAGAATCAACCATAGCAATAGCAGGGCGGTTAGCGTAAACAGCTTGAATATCTGCTTCAATTTCTTCGCGCTTAGCATCGTCTAATGTTTGGATTTTAGAATATACGTCGCCTAAACCATTATTTACATCAACACCTAGCTCTTCAAAAAGCTCACCGTGTTTAGCAAATACATCTTTGTAGAAAACTTTAACAGCGTGACCGAAGATGATTGGATCAGATACTTTCATCATTGTCGCTTTCATGTGAAGCGAGAACAAAACACCTTTTTCTTTAGCAGCGTCAATTTCTGCAGCTAAGAAAGCTTGAAGCTTAGAAGCGCTAATGCTTGATGCATCAATAACTTCGCCAGCTAAAAGAGGTGTGCTTTGTTTAAGAACAGTAACGTCACCGTTAGTTGCAACATGTTCAATACGCACATCAGTGGCTGTATCAACAGTTACTGATTTTTCTGAACCGAAGAAATCGCCTTCGCTCATACTTGCAACGTAAGACTGAGAATCTTTGCTCCACGCACCCATTGAATGTGGGTTGTTACGTGCATATTCTTTTACAGAGCCTGGCGCGCGACGATCTGAGTTACCTTCACGTAGTACAGGGTTTACTGCACTACCTTTAATTTTGTCGTAAGCCGCTTGAATTGCTTTTTCTTCATCATTTTTAGGTTCAACAGGGTATTCTGGAAGAGCGTAACCTTTTTCTTGAAGCTCTTTAATTACAGCGCGAAGCTGTGGTACAGATGCACTGATGTTTGGTAATTTGATGATGTTTGCTTCTGGTGTTTTAGCAAGCTCGCCAAGTTCAGCAAGTGCATCACCAATGCGTTGTTCTTCTGTTAAATAATCAGGGAAGCTAGCAATTACACGACCAGCTAATGAAATGTCGCGAGTTTCAACTTCAACACCGGCCGCATTTGTATATGCTTGGATGATCGGTAGCAACGAATAAGTTGCTAGTGCCGGAGCTTCGTCCGTTTTTGTATAGATAATTTTTGATGTCATCATCATTCCTAGATAGTCGACCGATAAGGTCTTATTCAACAATGCAAAGAAAATCATTACTTATGAGTGAGTACATATTATTAAACAAGTTAATGAACACGTACGCTCGTAATGAATAGTTTGTTAGGTGTTGGTACTCAGCGTTGCTCTTTTATAAAAGCAGAATAGTCACACCTGACGAACTGGAATCGTATTTATAGCTAAAAAATTAACAAAAATAAATCAGCCTTTAGCCTAGTACATTAAAAGAGGCGATAAGGTGTTATGCGCAATTTTTAGCACCAAGAGTGTAACAAGCTTAAATAAAAAGGGCTAGAGTTTGAGCATGCCCAATAAGCAGTTAAACAATCAACTCTTAGAACATTGGGGTATATAAAATAAATTCAAGGAAAAGGGTTGAATTTGAATGAAAAGAGGCAATAAATAAGAGAAGAAGAGATAAGTTAGTATGCTTAAGGAATTAAGCGAGGATCTTAAAAGGTCGCTCGCTTTAGTCGAACAAAACAATCGTCACTCAATAATGTCACCATCTGGGGCAATATTTTTAGCGTGTAGGCCTTTAGGCCCTTGTTCTAATTCGAATGTTACATCTTGACCAGCTTTAAGCGTTTTATAGCCGTCCATTACAATTGTTGAGTAATGAGCGAAGATATCATTCTCGCAGCCGTCTTCTACGATGAAACCAAAACCTTTGGCGTTGTTGAACCATTTAACTTTACCACAAGCCATACTTCTACATCCTTCAATAAGTTGACTAATTTAGTTATTCTAAACCGTATAATTTGCTAGACTGACTAAGGTTTAATCAATCTATGTTTGACTGTAGTTTATTTAGCCAACCAGTCAAGTGTTTTGAGTTATTTTTTAACATTTTATTTATTTTTTATTCAAGTTTGCTTGAGTTACAAAGACAAGACTATATTTAATTATGAGTGGTATGAAAGATTCAGGTGTTATCGACACAGTTCGCGACAGTGAAAAGCAAAAGCTACAGCCGCCGCGAAAATATAAAGTTGTTTTAAATAACGACGACTACACGCCGATGGACTTCGTAATTGAAGTTTTAACGACGTTTTTTAATATGGATAGCGATAGAGCAACCGATGTGATGCTTCAGGTTCATGAAAAAGGTAAGGGTATTTGCGGTGTTTACAGCGCCGATGTTGCCCACACCAAAGTTGAACAAGTTAACCGTTACTCACGGGATAACGAGCATCCACTGCTTTGTAGTTGTGAGCAGGAATAATACCAATTTAATACAATTGGTATAAATACCAATTAGGGTGATCAAACATCCGATTGTTGTGGTATAAATTATTATCTCAGTAAGGGGTTGCCAATGCTAAACAAAGACTTAGAACTCACTTTAAATGCCGCGTTTCGTGAAGCGCGCACTCGCCGTCATGAGTTTATGACCGTAGAGCACCTTTTACTTGCGCTATTAGATAATCCTTCTGCAGGAGAAGCCTTAAACGCGTGTGGTGTTAATCTTTCAGGCTTAAAAACCGAATTATTAGAATTTATTGACGAAACAACACCTGTCATCCCAGATTTAGAAGAAGAGCGTGAAACTCAGCCAACGCTTGGTTTTCAGCGTGTATTACAACGTGCTGTGTTTCATGTGCAATCGTCAGGAAAAAACGAAGTGACGGGTGTCAATGTACTGGTTGCTATTTTTTCAGAGCAAGAGAGCCAAGCTGTTTATTTACTTAAAAAGCATGATGTATCGCGCTTAGATATTGTTAACTTTATTTCGCACGGCATTTCAAAAGCTGATGATGAACTAGGCGACGACAGCGATGATATACATGAAGAAGTGCAAGAAGTCCAAAACGAAGAAGCAAGTAAGCTAGACAGCTTTACAACTAACTTAAACGCTCAGGCTCGTGAAGGTAATATTGACCCATTGATTGGGCGCGACAGCGAAGTAGAGCGCACGGTACAAGTATTGTGTCGTCGTAAAAAGAATAACCCATTACTTGTTGGTGAAGCGGGCGTTGGTAAAACAGCCATTGCTGAAGGTTTAGCGTACCGTATTGTGAACGAGCAAGTACCAGAAGTAATTGCAGATGCAGTTGTGTACTCACTAGATATGGGGGCATTGCTTGCAGGTACTAAATACCGTGGCGATTTTGAAAAGCGCTTTAAAAGCTTATTAAAAGAGCTTCAGGCACAACCTGGGTCTATTTTATTTATTGATGAAATACATACCATAATAGGTGCTGGCGCAGCGTCTGGTGGCGTTATGGATGCTTCAAACTTACTCAAACCACTTCTTTCAAGTGGTAAGTTACGTTGTATGGGTTCAACCACTTACAATGAGTATAAAAATATTTTTGAGAAAGACCGTGCATTAGTACGCCGTTTTCAAAAAATTGATGTACTTGAACCAAGTGTTGCCGATACCACTAAAATTTTAAATGGATTAAAAGAGCGTTACGAAGAGCACCATGGTATTCGCTACACTCAAAAAGCATTAAAAGCAGCTGCTGAACTTAGTGCTAAATACATTAATGAGCGCCACTTGCCAGATAAAGCAATTGATGTAATTGATGAAGCGGGAGCTAACCAACGTTTACAGCCTAGTTCTAAACGTAAAAAAACCATTGGTGTGGCTGATATAGAGCTAATAATATCGAAGATGGCACGTATTCCACCACAAAATGTGTCTTCAACAGATAAAGAGACGCTTAAAAATCTAGACCGTAACCTTAAAATGCTGGTGTTTGGACAAGATCAATCTATTGATGCGCTTACATCGGCTATTCGTTTATCTCGCTCAGGTTTATCAAGCGAAGAAAAACCAGTGGGTTCGTTCTTGTTTGCAGGCCCAACAGGTGTTGGTAAAACAGAAGTAACTAAGCAACTTGCTAAATGTATGGGTGTTGAGTTTATTCGTTTTGATATGTCTGAGTATGTAGAGCGCCACGCAATCAGCCGACTAATTGGTGCTCCACCAGGATATGTTGGTTTTGAGCAAGGCGGGTTATTAACCGAGGCGGTTATTAAAAACCCTCATGCGGTTGTACTTTTAGATGAGATTGAAAAAGCGCATCCAGATATTTACAATATTTTACTACAAGTTATGGATCACGGTACGTTAACCGATAATAACGGTCGTAAAGCTGATTTTAGAAATGTAGTGGTTGTAATGACTACCAATGCGGGCGTACAAGAAACTACGCGCAAGTCGATTGGTTTTACAGAGCAAGATCACACGCACGATGCAATGGGTGAAATTAATAAAGTATTTTCGCCAGAATTTAGAAACCGTTTAGATAACATTATTTGGTTTAACCACCTTGAACGTGAAGTTATTTTACTGGTGGTTGATAAATTTATTGTGGAACTGCAAGCTCAGCTTGATAAAAAATCGGTTAATCTTGAGCTTACGCCTAAAGCGCGTGAATGGCTCGCAGATAAAGGTTATGACAAGGCTATGGGTGCACGACCAATGGCACGTGTTATTCAAGAAGAGCTTAAAAAGCAATTAGCTAATGAAATACTGTTTGGTGAACTTGTTGATGGCGGTACAGTTAAAGTATCGGTTAAAGACAAGAAGATTCGCTTTGATTACGAGAGCAATTTAACGCCAGCGTAAAACGTTAATTACACTACTAAGTTAAATAAAAATGGCCTGCTAAATAATAGCGGGCCATTTTTTTGCCATTTTTATAGGCAACAAAAAACCCAGTAAAAACTGGGTTTTTTGTTTATTAAATGTAATTGCTAGTCAATGTCTATCAATTACATTTAATAAACGCTTAAAGCTAGTAAAACACTAGCCAAAAACTAAATCTCGTTTACGCACTTACTTAGCGAGCACGGAATACGATACGACCCTTTGATAAATCGTAAGGAGTCATTTCTACCGTTACTTTATCGCCGGTTAAAATACGGATATAGTTTTTGCGCATTTTGCCTGAAATGTGAGCCACAACTACGTGACCATTTTCTAGCTCAACTCGGAACATTGTATTTGGTAAAGTATCAAGGACTGTCCCTTGCATTTCGATTACGTCTTCTTTCGCCATGTTTAGCGTAACACCTCTTTAATAGTTAAACGTTGCAGATTTTGCCCAAAATACATCAATAAGTAAAGGCGCAGGGGCTATATTTGCAAATTAAATAGCCACCCACTCATCATTGAGCTGTTTTTGAGCTGGTAAAAACTGAGTTTTGTACTTCATTTTATCGCATTCATCAATTTGATAGCCTAAGTACACGTATTGCTTATTTTGCTCTTTTGCAAATTTAAGCTGCTCTAATATCATCACAGAGCCTAAACTATAGTGTTCAAAGTCGGGGTCAAAAAAAGTATAAATTGCAGAAATAGAGCTGTTCATACAATCAGTTACGGCAACTGCGGCTAAAGTATCTTGGTGCCATAGCTCAATAAATGTGATTTTGAGCCAACTGCAAAGTAAAAAGCTTTGAAACTGTTCTTTTTCAGGAGGATACATACTTCCATCCTGATGGCGCATCGTTATGTACTTGCTATAAAGCGGATAATACTCAGGGCGTTCTTGCGTCGAGTATTTCACTTCAAACTGGTTTTTTGCTTTGTTTAGTTTACGTTTTTGCGATTTTGAAGGGATAAAGTCTTGTGCTAATACACGTACAGAATTACATGCACTGCATATTGGGCAGTGTGGACGATATATTTGGTTACCACTGCGACGAAACCCTAAGCCTAATAATGACTCAAATTTGTCTGTACTGTAGCAACTAGGATCTAGAATAACTAAAAGTTGCTCTTGTTTGTTGGGTAAATAACTACAGTCAAATTCTTGGGTTAAACCAACACGTGCAGGAATTTGCTCATTCATAGATTGCGTCAAGTTCTTGTGGCTCCCACATAATAGGATTAATAATATAGTTATGTGCAGCTTTTAGTTTAGTCAAAAATGTTGAGCGGGGGATTACTTGTGCACCTAAGGTCATTAAATAAGGGTTTTCTAACTGGCAATCAATAAAATGCGCATTATGACGTTTAAGCCAATTTACCAGTGCCCACATAGCAAGCTTGGAGCAATTGGTTTGATGATGAAACATCGACTCACCACAAAAAACACCATTTTGCATAATACCGTATAAGCCACCTGCAAGCTCTCCGTTGCTCCACACTTCTAAGCTATGGGCAATGCCAGCATTGTGTGCATTAACATAAGCGTTGAGCATGTCAGAGGTGATCCAAGTGCCATCGGTATCAAGGCGTTGATCGCGACAAGCTTCTATTACCTCCTCAAAGGCATTATTAATGGTTACTTTTACAGGGTGCTTTTTTAAATGTTTACGCAGGCTCTTACTTATATGAAAATCATCCAGTTCAAAAATCCCGCGTTCGCTCGGCGACCACCACATAATAGGCTCATCTTCGCTAAACCAAGGGAATATTCCGCTTTTGTAGGCATTACTTAGGCGAGGTAAACTTAAATCTCCGCCAATTGCTAACAAGCCATCAGGGGATTCTAATGCGTATTCCGGATTGGGGAATGCTATATCGGTTTCACTTAATTGGTATAGCTGATTTCTCATACAGTACTTATTTTATAATTGATCGTAAAAGTGTAACTATATTTTAGACATAAAAAAAGGGCTGAATAATCAGCCCTATTATAATTTATTTAATTGCTTATAAATTATCTAAAAAACGTTCTGCATCAAGGGCAGCCATACAGCCTGTACCCGCTGATGTGATTGCTTGACGGTAAATGTGGTCAGACACATCACCTGCAGCAAAAACGCCCTCTACACTTGTTTGAGTTGCGTTACCATTCAATCCAGACTCTACAACTAAGTAGCCGTCTTTCATTTCTAGTTGACCAACAAACATATCTGTATTTGGCTTATGACCAATAGCAATAAATACACCGGCTAAATCTAGCTCTTCTGTTGCATCAGACTGTGCATCTTTAATACGAATGCCAGTTACGCCCATTTGGTCGCCTAATACTTCGTCAAGCGTACGGTTGTAATGTAAAACAACGTTACCGTTAGCTGCTTTTTCAGCAAGGCGGTCTGCAAGTATTTTTTCACTACGGAAACTATCACGGCGGTGAATAACATGTACTTCGTCAGCAATGTTAGATAAGTATAGCGCTTCTTCAACCGCTGTATTACCACCACCAACAACCGCTACTTTCTGACCTTTATAGAAAAAGCCATCACATGTAGCACAGGCTGAAACGCCACGGCCTTGGAAATTAGTTTCAGACTCTAAGCCTAAGTATTTAGCAGAAGCACCTGTTGCAATGATTAACGCATCACATGTGTAAGTACCTTGGTCGCCAGTTAGTGTAAAAGGGCGCTTAGATACATCTACTTTATTGATGTGATCGAATATGATTTCAGTTTCAAAGCGCTCAGCGTGCTCTTTCATACGATCCATTAATGCAGGGCCCGTTAAGCCGTGTGCATCACCAGGCCAGTTTTCAACTTCAGTTGTGGTTGTTAATTGACCACCTTGTTGAATGCCTGTAATTAAAACAGGGTTTAAATTTGCACGTGCGGCATATACTGCTGCAGTATAACCAGCTGGGCCAGAGCCTAAAATTAGTAGCTTACAATGTTTTGCTTCAGTCATTATTTTTTCCTAAACGTTTAATACGGTCTTTAATGCGCTCGATTCTAAGAAAATCAAGGCGGATGTAAACAAAATCCGCGATTATTTTTTTTCGCAAATCGAAAAGCTGTGCAGTATTGTGTACTAGAGCTCAGTACTTTTACAGTTAAAACACCTAAGTAGCTCAATAAATAGACTAACAGGCAACAAAACAGCGTTAATTCATGACCCCTTTGATTTTTTTTGTTATGTTTTACCTAATTTTATTTGTCACTGATAGATTATGTGACCTAAGCGAATAGGCAACTATGTTATTTTGGCAGGAAAAACCCGCATTCGGGTTGACTTCAAAAGACGTTAACGTCTTAACCAATGCGCAAGATTACCGAACGCAATTGCTACGTTTGATAGCTAATGCAAAAAAACGAATTTATATCACAGCGCTTTATTTACAGGATGACGAAGCAGGCCGCGAGATTTTAGAAGCCCTGCATCGAGTATCATTAGAGAACCCTGCGCTTGATGTAAAAGTGCTGGTGGATTTTCATCGTGCGCAACGTGGTTTAATTGGTGCAGAGAAGTCTGATGGTAACGCAAGTTTATACTGTGACGATTTAGAAAAGTTTAAATCGAACGTACAAGTTTATGGCGTACCTGTAAAAGCTAAAGAATTATTTGGCGTATTACATTTAAAGGGTTTTGTCATTGACGATACCTTACTTTACAGTGGCGCAAGCTTAAACAATGTGTATTTGCAGTATAACGAGCGTTACAGACTCGATCGTTACTTTTTAATAACGCAGAGCGAGCTGTGTGACTCAGTGGTTGATTTTATTGAGACAAAGCTAATTAGCTCCGATGCTGTGCCACGCATAGACACACGACCGCTTAAGCGTTTACAAGACTTCAAACTTGATCAAAAGCAATTAATGCGTGATTTAAAAGTCGCAAGTTATAACGCAGCAGAGCAACTAAATACGCAAGCATTAGGTATTCGTTTGTTTTTAGGGCTTGGTCGTCGCAATAACGAATTAAATCGTTTAATAAAAGCGTTATTTGATACCACAGAGCAAGAGCTTGTGTTGTATACGCCATACTTTAATTTTCCGGCGCCACTTATGCGATCACTGCGCCGATTATTAAAGCAAGGCAAGCAAGTTACGATTGTGGTAGGGGATAAAACAGCTAATGACTTTTATTTACCGCCAAGCGAGCCGTTTAGTAAAATAGGGGCGTTGCCTTATTTATACGAAACTATTTTGCATAAGTTTGTAAAAACGCAAAAACGCCACATCGATAACGGCAATTTAAATGTGTATCTGTGGAAAGATGAAAGTAATTCGTTTCATTTAAAAGGTATTTGCTCAGATAGAACAAAACATTTACTGAGTGGGCATAACTTAAATCCGCGTGCATGGGGTCTTGATATCGAAAACGGTATTTTAATAGAAGATCCAGAGCAAACAATTATGGATGCTATTGATAACGAAAAGCAGGAAATTTTACAACACTGCCGCCGTTTAACAGGCCCAGATGATTTAGAAACAATGGATGATTACCCGCAGCCAGTTAAAAAACTACTAGGCCAAGCTAAGCGCGTAAAAGTAGATTTTATAATTAAGCGTTTTATCTAAATAAGTTTATATAAATCTGAAATTTAAATATAAAAAAAAGCAGCTAATTAGCTGCTTTTTTTATGGGTTGTAGTTAGGTTACTATATTATTTAATACCAACCCAACTACGAAACGCTAAATTATGCGTTTTCTACTGCTGTGCGTGGGTCAACATATTCCATGTTGAACGCTTCAGCTACTTCTTTGTAAGTTACTTGGCCTTTTATTACGTTTAAGCCTTTTAAGAAGTGAGCGTCATCTAGTAGCGCCTTTTTATAACCTTTGTTTGCAAGGTTAATGATGAAAGGCAATGTTGCATTGTTAAGTGCAAACGTAGATGTGCGTGGAACAGCACCTGGCATGTTAGCAACACAGTAGTGAACAACTTCATCAACGATGAAAGTTGGATCAGCATGCGTCGTTGCTTTAGAAGTAGCAATACAGCCACCTTGGTCGATTGCAACGTCAACAATTGCAGAACCAGGTTTCATTGCTTTAATGTGCTCAGCAGTTACTAGTTTAGGTGCAGCTGCACCAGGGATCAGTACACCACCGATTACTAAATCAGCTTCTAGTACGTGTTTTTCTAGTGCATCAGCAGTTGAGTAAATAGCTTTAACTTTATTACCAAATTGCGCGTCTAGTGCACGTAATACGTCGATGTTACGATCAAGAACGACAACTTCAGCACCAAGACCAACAGCCATTTGAGCTGCGCTACGACCAACCATGCCGCCGCCAATTACAACAACTTTAGCAGCTTCAACGCCAGGTACGCCACCTAGTAGCATGCCACGACCGTGGTTAGATTTTTCTAGCGCTTGTGCACCAGCTTGAATAGACATACGACCAGCAACTTCGCTCATAGGAGCAAGAAGCGGTAAACCACCGCGTGAGTCAGTTACAGTTTCGTATGCAATACAAATAGCTTTGCTTTTTACAAGGTCTTCAGTTTGTGGAAGATCAGGTGCAAGGTGTAAGTAAGTGAAAAGAATTTGGTCTTCACGTAGCATTGCACGTTCAACAGCTTGCGGCTCTTTTACTTTTACAATCATGTCTGCTTTAGCAAAAACATCAGCAGCAGTTGCTAAAATTTCAGCACCCGCTTGTGTGTAATCTTCGTTAGTAAAACCAATGCCCATGCCTGCATCAGTTTCTACAATCACTTGGTGACCGTGGTTTACTAATTCACGAACACTTGCAGGGACCATACCTACACGGTATTCATGGTTTTTAATTTCTTTAGGAACACCAATAATCATATCATTTGCCTTATTAAGAACGGATTAACATTTTCCACTATTATATTCATCATAAGCCCGTGTGTCTCACCTTTTTTAAACTCAAATCTAGTGTTATCATCTAGATAATAAAAATAAACAGCATAAAAAACTAGTTGGTACTATGCATCAATTATTAGATAGAATTGACCGTAAAATTTTAATGGAATTACAACACGATGGACGCTTGTCGAATGTAGAACTGGCCAGACGAGTTGGCCTAAGCGCCACACCCTGCTTGGAGCGAGTAAAAAAGCTAGAACGAGAAGGTTACATACTTGGCTATAAAGCGGTGGTCGATCCCGCTAAGCTTGGGCAAGGTTTATCGGTGTATGTAGAAGTAACGATTACTAAAACATCTCCCGACGTATTTGATGAGTTTAGTGCTGCGGTTAAAAAGCACGAAGAAATTATTGAATGTCATTTAGTATCGGGTAATTTTGATTTTTTACTTAAAACGCGCGTAAATGATATGTCAGAATACCGTGGCGTATTAGGCGACATACTATTGAAACTGCCAAATGTAAGTGAAAGCCGAACTTATGTAGTAATGGAAGAAGTAAAAGGTGAAGAAGGCGTAATTATTCGTCCTTATATTACTTAAGGTTATTTATATTAACTGCGTCATTTGCTTATATAAGCTCAAATTATAAAAACTTGTTCATAATCAGGCCATCAAGGTTAAGATAAAGTGCAACAAATTGCATTTCCTGCTAAGGTATTTCACTGCTAAGTAAGTGTGAATAAAAATAGAATAATAAAGAGGAATAGGGAACTATGCGCCTAAACGGTGTGCAAAGACTATTAGAAACAGGGCTGATTATCAGTACCTTTACGGCAATATTTATTTTATGTGCCTTGATCAGCTTTGATCCAGCAGATGCTGCATGGTCGCAAACTAGTTTTAGCGAAGTAAGCAACATCACAGGAGCAGCCGGTGCATGGATAGCCGACATTTTATTACTCACCTTTGGTTGGTTGGCTTACTTAGTGCCAGCGGCCATTCAGCTATTTGGCTACTTGCTATTTAAACAACCTCACCGCATTTTACAGCTTGATTACACTACCTTAGCGCTGCGAGTTATTGGTTTTGCTTTATTTATTACCTCAGCTACCGCTATTAGTAGTATTAATTTCGACGATATTTATAACTTTTCATCGGGTGGGGTAGTGGGCGATGTTATTGCATCAGCCATGATGCCTGCGTTTAACTTTACCGGTACATCTATATTATTGCTGTGTTTCTTTTTTGCAGGGCTTACCTTATTGACGGGAGTATCGTGGGTTGATTTTGTAGATTACCTTGGCGATTTAATGGTTAGGCTTTATCGCTATGTTGTATCGTATGCAAAAGGCTGGATGCACCGAGAACATACTGCAGGTAAAGTAAATAATAACGATGAAGCAGACGCCCATTTTGAAGACGATATAAAAGAGCAGATAGAGCTGCCTACATCAGCTAAAAAAGCAGATAAACAAAAAGCGATAGATAAGCCTCAAACACCGTTTAGTGAACCACAAATTAGTGATGACTTTATGCCGTTTGATGAACTTGACGATATACTCGATCAAGAAATTGGCTTTAGCGCCATAGACGACGAACCAATGGACACGGCTGCTGCATTAAATGCGCTTGATCAAAGCCCAGTTGTGGAGCCTGAAAAACCAGTTACAACGGTGGTATCGCCAGCAAGACCAATGCCTAAACCAAAAGCGCAATATCAACCACCACCAACAGCAAAAGAAAAGTTTGAGCAATTATTAACGCAAGAGCCACCACCAGGGCCATTACCATCGCTCGATTTACTCGACAGACCGGATAAAGCTAAAAACCCAATTTCGCAAGAAGAGCTTGATAGCGTATCACGCCTAGTAGAGACAAAACTTCTCGACTTTAACGTACAAGCAACCGTAGTAGCGGTATACCCAGGCCCCGTTGTTACGCGTTTTGAGCTAGATTTAGCGCCAGGTATTAAAGTGTCTAAAATTACAGGCTTAGCTAAAGATTTAGCCCGTTCGCTTTCGGCAATTAGTGTACGTGTTGTAGAAGTTATCCCAGGTAAAACCTATGTTGGTATTGAGCTTCCAAATAAACACCGTGAAATAGTTCGTTTATCAGAAGTAATAAACGCCCCTAAATTTGAGCAAAATCCGTCGCCTCTTACCATGGTGCTTGGTAAAGACATTGCTGGTCAGCCGGTATGTGCTGACTTAGGTAAAATGCCACATTTATTGGTAGCCGGTACAACTGGTTCAGGTAAATCAGTGGGCGTTAATGTCATGATAGTAAGCTTGCTTTACAAATCAGGTCCTGACGATGTACGTATGATCATGATTGACCCTAAAATGCTTGAGCTTTCAGTATACGAAGGCATTCCGCATTTATTGTGTGAAGTAGTTACCGATATGAAAGAAGCTGCTAACGCACTGCGTTGGTGTGTAGGCGAAATGGAACGTCGTTATAAATTAATGTCAGCATTGGGTGTGCGTAACTTAAAAGGTTACAACCAAAAAGTGCTTGAAGCCAATGAAGCGGGTTACCCAATTCTTGATCCATTATTTAAAGACACCGATGGCATGAAAGAAGGCCCCGACGAGCTAGGTAAATTACCAAGTATTGTTGTAGTAATAGACGAATTTGCCGACATGATGATGATTGTAGGTAAAAAAGTAGAAGAACTTATTGCACGTATTGCTCAAAAAGCACGTGCGGCAGGGATTCACTTAGTGCTTGCTACGCAGCGCCCATCGGTTGATGTAATTACCGGCTTAATTAAAGCTAATATCCCAACACGTATGGCGTTTCAGGTATCGAGCAAAATAGATTCACGGACAATACTTGACCAACAAGGTGCAGAAAACTTACTAGGCATGGGCGACATGCTTTATTTACCGCCAGGCACTAGCGTACCAGAGCGTGTGCATGGCGCGTTTGTAGACGACCATGAAGTACACGCCGTAGTAAACGATTGGAAAGCACGTGCTAAACCAAATTACATTGACGAAATACTCAATGGCGATGCCACTGAAGATATTTTATTACCGGGTGAAGCTAGCGAAAATGCAGATGAAGAATCTGATCCGTTATACGACGAAGCTGTGTCGTTTGTAATTGAAACCGGCAAAGTATCTGTATCGTCAGTGCAACGTAAATTACGTGTTGGCTATAACCGCGCAGCACGTTTAGTAGAACAAATGGAAACATCGGGTATCGTGAGTTCACCAGGTCACAACGGTGCTCGCGATGTATTAGTACCTAATGGAGCAAATTCATGAAAAAAGTTAACGCCTTATTATTAGTGTTAGGCAGCGTACTTGCCGCACCAAGCTTTGCTGACGACAGCCAAGCATTACAAGACAGACTTGCCACTTTAAAAAGCTTTAAAGCACAGTTTGCACAACAAGTAACAGACAAAGAAGGCCAAGCAGTTATGCAAGGCGAGGGCACAATAGCGCTTCAACAGCCTATGATGATTCGATGGCAGCAAACTAATCCAGACGATACGTTATTTGTATCAAACGGTGATAAAACCTATTACTTCGACAGCTTTGCTGAGCAAGTAACGATTATGAAAACCAGCAGCCTAATCGACTCAACACCATTTGTGCTACTTACATCAAAAGACCCAGCACAGTGGGAAAAATACAGCGTACTTGCAACAAATACAGGCTTTAGCGTAACGCCAAATAAAGGCGTAGAAAGCCAAGTAGAACAACTTGATATAGCATTTGCGGGTAACGAGCAAGGGCTTGCTAAACTAGTGGTTACCGACAACTCAGGGCAGCTATCGTCATTTACGTTTAACAATGCCCAAGTTAATACACCGCTTGATCAAAGTACTTTTGAATTTACGCCTCCTGAGGGTGTTGAAATAGACGATCAGAGTAACGGTGAGTAATTTAGGTTTTAATTTTGGGCCCGATGTACGCCCACTTGCCGCGCGTATGCGCCCTACAACACTTGATGAATACATTGGTCAGCAGCACTTATTAAGTGCTGATAAACCACTGCATCAAGCCATTGTCGCGGGGCGATGCCATAGTTTAATTTTATGGGGTCCGCCTGGTGTGGGTAAAACAACACTTGCGCAAATTATTGCCAACCATGCTGATGCCTCACTTATTCAAATGTCGGCGGTAACTGCAGGTGTAAAAGATATACGCGACAGCGTAACGCAAGCGCGGGACAACCTAGAAAGCCGTGGCCAACGCACCCTTATGTTTGTTGACGAAGTTCATCGCTTTAATAAATCCCAACAAGATGCCTTTTTACCGCACATAGAAGACGGCACCTTTATATTTGTAGGTGCAACCACCGAAAACCCATCGTTTGCCCTTAACAACGCTATATTGTCGCGTGCACGCGTGTATGTTTTAAAATCGCTTGCCGATACCGACTTATACACTGTAATAGAACGCGCACTTAAACAAGACGAGCAGCTAAGCCAAAAGCACATCACTATTGCCGACAACGCTAAAAAGGCATTGTGCCAAGCAAGTGGCGGCGATGCGCGTAAAGTACTTAATTTACTTGAACAAGCAGTTGATTTAACGTCCGAGCAAAACGGTCAATACAACGTAGATGAGCACGTACTTAGCCAAGTGCTACCAACACATTTAGCTAAATATGATAAAGGCGGAGATGAGTTTTACGATTTAATATCGGCCTTTCATAAATCAGTACGAGGTAGCTCCCCCGACGGTGCACTGTATTGGTATTGCCGAATTTTAGCCGGTGG
>NZ_AUTI01000179.1:0-5904 GCF_000497995.1 Pseudoalteromonas sp. TB25 | reverse complement strand
ATGATGCGCTACTAAGGCGGTCATTACGGCCATTGCAACGGGTGTAAGCATGTTTGCACCTGCAGCAGGTAAACCAATTTTTAATATTTTACGAATAGCGCCAGTTACAGTTTGCTTGCCCGCTTTGAGACTCAACAAACGTTTTTTAACCGCTAATATATATAAAATAATAACCACAGCGACCGACCATGCAACAACACTTGCTATGGCAGCGCCTTGAATTCCTAACGCGGGTACCGGCCCAAAGCCAAATATAAGTATTGGGTCAAGTACGGCGTTTATTAGCCCGGCTCCGCCCATTACTATACTTGGCGTTTTGGTATCACCGCTGGCACGCAGTACCGAATTACCAATCATTGGGGTTATTAAAAATACGCTACCGATAAACCATACATTCATGTATTCGTGTATTAACGGCAATACTTGCGCGCCCGCTCCTAGCAAAGTAAATATGGGGTCAATCAGTAAATATCCAACAGATGACAACACAATAACCAGAACCACACCAACCATTAAAGAAATACTGGCATCAAAACGTGCTTCATCAATTTTATTACTGCCGAGCGCTTTCGCTATTACTGCTGATGTACCGATCCCCAGCCCTATTGCTAAGCTGATAACGGTAAAAGTAACCGGAAATGTAAAGCTCACGGCAGCTAGTGGTTCGGTGCCAAGTAAGCTTATAAAAAAGGTGTCTACAATATTGAACATCATTAGTGTGATCATGCCGAATATCATCGGTATGGTCATCGTCTTTAATGTAGGCAAGATAGGATCGTTTAGTAAATCTGGGCGAGTCTGAGATTTTGAAATTGCGCGCATGAAATAAATAGGCCTCTTTTTACTGAACGAATCATTTTAAAGCATCAAGGCAGTTCAAGCCACGGATTTATCACTACAATTGATGTAATTACGGAAGTAAATATTCTAAAAAATAGTAAAACTTGATTTTTACATCTTTTTGTTAAAATAGAGCCTAAACACGCCAAAAAACAATTAAAACACATTTTTATAACTTTTATTACAAACACCCTGTGTTATCTGATGCTTTTTTACACAAAGCAACTACTTGGTTTATCGTTACGAAAAAATTCATTCATGGAGTTACATCTATTAGCCACCAAAACATAACCTACTGTTTTACAATGAATAAAAAATAGTGATTTAAAAGCTTGAAATCGTTGTAGCACCCTAAAACATTGGTGCCGATGATGTTCTTAAAGTTTCATAAACAGAGTTATCCACAGAAACCGTGGATAACTCATTCAAAGCCGCATTTATAAAGGCCTTGAGAGACTCGCAATTTTCGCTGAGGTCCAACCAATTGTTGATTTGCTAATTGTGGCATTTTTATAAACTCACACTGAAAACGCAAGCTTGCCGATTTTTCTTCTTAACATAGTTATACGTTAGTAAATAAAAAACGTTTAATACAAAGTTAAGTTATTGATTGTTCTATTTTTGAGCGAAGATAATAAATGCTCAATTTATAGATCAAAATTGGATCACTATTAAGAGGGAAAAATACTTTTATGACTATTCGTGCAGGTATATTTTTAGAAAATTAAAATAAAAAAGTAAATAAATACGAAGAATACCCCAAAGTAAAAAATGAAATTTTATGTTTTTGAGTTGTTTTTTAATTACAAGTGGCTTTAATGGCGTGTTTAATTTAACCAATTTAAAGACTCAACAATAATAAAACTCGCATTAGTATTCTTAAATTCTTAAAAAAACAGCTTTAATAGAGCTATAAATCACGCAGATCGAACACAAAAACAACGAATAAACCTCTTTTTTCAATTTATGACTTTTATATGTTGACACTTTGCGGCTCCATCATTAATATTTCGCCCCGTTGAAAGGCAAGACGCTTCCCCCTTAGCTCAGTTGGTTAGAGCGACGGACTGTTAATCCGCAGGTCCCCCGTTCGAGTCGGGGAGGGGGAGCCAAGTTTATGTTTATGATGTAGTTCCCCCTTAGCTCAGTTGGTTAGAGCGACGGACTGTTAATCCGCAGGTCCCCCGTTCGAGTCGGGGAGGGGGAGCCAAATCATCATAATAATATCAGTACTTTAGTTCCCCCTTAGCTCAGTTGGTTAGAGCGACGGACTGTTAATCCGCAGGTCCCCCGTTCGAGTCGGGGAGGGGGAGCCAATTCTAAGAATTTCATAGACATTCCAAGCTATTTCCACTACTCTTCCTTATATAACTAAAGCATTAGTTTAATTCTTTAATGCGCTGTACTTAGTTTATTAATCAAGGACTTGATTCCTTCCCTTTTGATTATTAAAAGACTGAAAACATGGCTGGATTTAAAAAACTTATTTTTATACAAATTATCTCTTGGTTATTGTGTGTTGCAGCAGGAAGCTACTTCATATCTATAAGCTTTGATACTGCGGTAAGTGATGCACAAAAAAATGCACAAAAAACTGTTACTAAGTATATTAATGACCTTTCTTTAGACGATATTTCTGCTCAAAATTTAAAACAATCAATTGCAGATGGTAATACGTTTTCAAGCTTTACTCTAAGAGATTACCAAGGTGCTGAAGTATTTAGCATTAACCCCCCTACTCAATTACCAATGTTTGCTGATTTTGTACTCTCTAACTTTAACTCTGTACGCCCACAGTTTGCTGTAAACGATGCCGCAGATATAAAAGTTGAATTTGTACTTAACATTGAGCATTTAGCGTCGCAGCTACAAACGTCCCTTTTTATTGTTATTTTGATTTCTGCCATTTTAGTTATTATTCCAATAATTCTAATGAAATCTATTTTTTATCATTTAAATAAAAATATAAGTACAACAGTTGCTGACATTATCGATATTTATATCAATCAAAACCAAGTTGATAATGATTTAGAAACAGCACTAGATGGCACTCGATTGAAAAAAATGGGAAAAGATTTAGTACCTAGTTTTAATCGATTATCGCATTTTTTAAAAAACAAAAACGAAGATATACAAAGCGCTGCTATGACTATCAAGCATGAAGCGTACAAAGATGTAATTACCTCGCTTGGTAATCGTAATATGTTTGTTGAGTACTACGAAAAAAATATTGAAAACACTGAGCAAAGTACATTTGGCTCTTTAGCTATGGTTCGTTGTAGTGAGCTTCAAGCTATAAACCAAAGCCGTGGTTATCAAAAAGGCGACGAGTACGTTAAAGGTGTTGCCGATATTATCAAACACATAAGCGGCACTTACACAGGTAGCCAAGTGTTTAGATTAAACAGCTCTGATTTTGCGGTAGTACTCCCCCACATTCCTTTAAAAGAAGCTGAGCGCTTTGGTGAAAACCTGCAATCGCGCTTCACACAGTACCAACAAAACCAAGAGCTAAGCTCAGTTGCTAATACAGGTATTGTAGGTTACGAAAAAGGTAAGCCGTTAGGCGAACTACTTTCTGTTGTTGATAACGCGATGAGTATGGCGCAATCAAAACAAGTAAACGCATGGCACGTACAACGTGAAACCGATTTAGTTAATAACGTAAGTGCGGGGTTTGGTAATCAAAACTGGCGCAAGGTTATTAAGGAAGTTATTGAATCTAAGCGTGTTCATTTAGTGATGCAAAACATTATGCCGCTTGGTAAAAGCATAAAAGCCTACGCTGAAGTACAAGTTCGATTTAAAACAGAAGACAATCAAGTACTGCCTACCGCTTCTTTTTTAGCAATGGCCGAAAAACTTGATATGGCAATAGAAATTGATCGCTTAATCATCGACTCTTCTCTTGAAAAGGTTAAAAGCCGTAATTTATCTGAAAAGTTTTTTGGTTTAAACGTAACAGCCTCAAGTGCACACAACGATCAGTTTGTAATTTGGCTAGAGCGCCGATTATTGAAAGATACGCATATTGCATCTAAACTAGTATTTGAGGTTAGCGAGTTTGGTTTACAGCAAAACATCAAAGCTAGTAAGCGCTTTATCGACATGGTTCACCGTGTTGGCGCACGCGTAACTGTTGAACGTTTTGGTGTTGGCTTAACTTCATTTAAGTTTTTCCGCGATTTAAAACCTGATTTTATTAAAATGGATGCAAGTTATACTCGCGGCCTAGAAGATGATAAAAATAATCAGTACTTTATGCGCTTAATGGTCGATTTAGCCCACCGCATTGGTGTTAGCGTATTTGCTGAAGGCGTTGAGAGCCAAGAAGAGAAACACATTATAGAAACGTTGTGTTTAGATGGCGTTCAGGGTTATTACATAGAAAAACCTAAAGACATATAGTCTATTGGAGGCATCATGAAAAGAGTAGTTACCTTTATTATACTTTTTATTATGCCTTTGAGTTTGTACGCAAGCGCCCCGCAAAAAGAATTAGTTTTTAGCACTCACAACTATCCCCCATTTTCATTTGTTGATGAAAGCAATAATGCCACTGGCCCCTTTGTTGATATACTTACCTTAGCGTGTAAACGCCTCAATTATAAATGTGAGTTTATTAGCGTACCAAATCGTCGCTCTAAGCTGATGTTAAAAAACCTGCAAGCTCAAGGAAACTTTCCTATGGGCTGGAATATTGACCGCAACGAATGGCTTTACTTTTCGATTCCGCTTATGAAAATGCAATATGGTTTTTTTCAACCTGAAGGTGCTAAAAAAACCATTAAAAGCCTCAATGATCTACAAAAAATGCAAATTGCTGTTTTTGGCCCTTCAAATGCATCTTTTCAACTAATCAAAATACAGCAACAAATGATTAAAGACGGATTGAGAGAATTTGATATTGTTTTACTCACTGATGCCAATGGTACGGGTGTAAAAATGATAGAAAACAACCGTATAGATGGATATTTTGCCAATACTTTACAAGCGCGCGCTAGGCTAAAACAATTTAACTTACATCATGTTAATTTGGCTTTTTTACAAAGCGAATCTCCCTATTTTATTGGGTTTAATAAAATTCAATTATCTCCTGAACAAATCGCCCTATTTAATAAAGCACTATTAGATTTATACCAAGAACACGATCAATTTAAAGATATTTTAAAGCCGTATAATATTGATCCTATTCTAATTACACCTGAAATCTTAAGTCGCTTTAATATCATTACTGATTGAGTCGTTTATTTGCTTCTCATGTGTTGTTAATCGATAAAGAAAAAAGGATAATACCCACGTTTATTATAGCGTGAGGCACACATGACAGAATATGTCTTGTTATTGATTGGAACCGTTCTGGTTAATAACTTTGTATTAGTACAATTTTTAGGCTTATGTCCGTTTATGGGCGTATCAGGTAAGCTTGATACGGCGATTGGTATGTCTTTGGCAACCACGTTTGTGCTTACCCTTGCCTCTGTAACTAGCTATTTAGTTAATCAATATATTTTAATCCCTCTGGATATCGCCTTTTTACGCACCATGAGCTTTATTTTAGTGATTGCCGTTGTAGTGCAATTTACCGAAATGGTTGTGCGTAAAACCAGCCCTACCCTATATCGTTTATTAGGCATATTTTTACCGCTGATCACCACTAACTGTGCGGTATTAGGTGTGGCTTTATTAAATATCAAAGAAGATCATTCGTTTTTACAATCTGCGGTATATGGTTTTGGTGCTGCGGTTGGTTTTTCTTTAGTGCTTGTATTGTTTGCAGCACTACGAGAGCGTTTAGCAGCTGCTGACGTTCCTACGCCTTTTAAAGGCGCCTCTATTGCAATGATCACTGCAGGCTTAATGTCGATGGCGTTTATGGGTTTTACTGGATTAGTGAAGTTTTAATATGACCTTGTTTTATGCCTTGATAGCGATTGGTTCGCTAGCACTCATTTTTGGACTTATTTTAGGGTTTGCAGCAATTCGCTTTCGCGTTGAAGGTAACCCTATTGTTGAGCAAATTGATACTATTTTGCCGCAAACTCAATGCGGACAATGTGGCTA
>NZ_AUTI01000178.1:0-1324 GCF_000497995.1 Pseudoalteromonas sp. TB25 | reverse complement strand
CCGGTACGCCAGCAGTAGGAGCACCTAATGCAGCTGAGTTAGCATTAGCGGCTAAGTAACCACTTACCCATGCTTGTTGAATTGGATTAAGCTCAGCCACTAAACCTTGCAGCTTTTGTACTTGATCTTGCGATAGCGGGCTTGCCGCAGCATTTAGTTGACCTAACAACATGAATCGATTCCCCATAACCCTGAAAATTAAACACAACACACTTTGTGTATTGTTAAAAATGAGTTTTACCTCATCCAGAGTGTATCTGTTGAGGTTTTCTAAGTATGCAGGATAACGGGCTAAGCATAGATAAAAAAAGAATAGAATCTGCTTTGATATTCCATTTAGTTATTAATTTATAAAAATACCTTCAAAAACAGTTTAAAGAGTAATTATTGCCTTTTACTGCATTTTAAATTAACAATTTTGTAACCGAACTAATGTAGGGTATATTTTACTTTCAAAGTAAAAATAGGAACAATCATGTTACACGGGAAATATAAAAACAAATTAATTAGTACCGCTTTGTTACTGGGCTCATTACCTGTAATGGCCAATGTAACTAATGGCGGCTTTGAGCAATGGTCAGGTAATACACCTGATGCATGGACAACAATAGATGGCGGAATTAGCCTTTCACAATCCACCAGCACAGTTAAAAGTGGCAGTAGCTCTGCTGCTGTAAATGTAACTACAGGGTCGCAAAGTAACACCGATTTATTACAACAAGTTACTGTAGAAGCAGGTAAAACCTATAACTTTTCGGCTGATGTTTACCATACCGAAGGTAAAATTAAGGCGCGCTTATATGTGGACGGCTACCAAGGCTATTCAAATCAGGCACAAACTAACCAATGGCAAACAATTAGCCATAGCTATACAGCAAGCAGTGATAAAACAATTAGTGTTGGACTTAGGTTTTACGATGTAAGTGGATTTGATGGCAGCGAAACCGTATACGTAGATAACTTTTTACCAAACGTTGGTGGCAGCGCATCAACAAGTTGTACCGACAATAGCCTTACCCTAACGCTTAATACCGATAATTACGGTAGCGAAACTAGCTGGGCCGTAAATAACAATCAAGGTAGCGCAATCGCTAACGGCAGTGGTTACGCATCAAACACACAATATGATGAACAAATATGCCTAACTGATGGTACATACGTACTAGTTATTAGCGACAGCTACGGCGATGGCATGTGTTGTTCAACAGGTAGTGGCAGTTATGCACTTAAGCAAGGCTCTACCACACTTGCAAGTGGTGCAAGTTTTAGTAACACCGACAGTACAGCATTTACTTTAGGCGGTGGCTCTGGTGATGGCGGCGGG
>NZ_AUTI01000177.1:0-4554 GCF_000497995.1 Pseudoalteromonas sp. TB25 | reverse complement strand
GTTTTGTAGCTACATCGCCACTAATCTATGATGACGCTAATGCAACCGCAGGACTAACTTTTATCGCCATTGCAGTCGCCACAGCAACTATCGCGATTACAAGCGTGGTTGGTGTAATAAATGGTATGGTTCGCTATCGCATGCTACTTGAGGAGAAGTCGGCAAAAGAATCCCGTCTAAATGCTATTTTAGGCACCGCTATAGATGGCATTGTTACCATTGACCATACTGGTATTATTTTAAGTTTTAATGAAGCTGCAAGTAAAATTTTTGGCTGGCAAGAAAACCAAGTTCAAGGCAAAAACGTAAAAATGCTGATGGACGATAACATTGCCAAGCACCACGACGAATACCTCTTAAACGCTCACAATGTTGATCTAGGTAAAATAATAGGCATAAACCGTGATGTATATGCAAAACACATGAACGGACATGTTTTTCCTATTCGCTTAGGTATAGGCGAAGTAAATCAGCCGGGCCATAACCCTTTATATGTTGGCTTTATTACCGACTTGACCGAACAACGCGCTTTGCAACAAAGTTTAGAAGAGAAAGAACAAAAATACCGCTCTCTTATCGATAACATGCCCGGAGTAGCGTTTAGATGCAAGTTTGATGACAACTGGACTATTTTATTTATTAGTCCAAATATAATTGAGCTTACAGGGTATAACCCAAACGAGTTTACAGAGCATTGTATCGAGTTTAATGACTTGGTCTTGAAATCAGACCAAAAACAAATAGTTGATGAAGTCACTAAAGCTGTTGATGCAAAGTCTCAATATTCTATTGAATACCGAATTAGACATAGAAATGGCAAAATTTTGTGGTTGTTAGATAAAGGGAGTATCGACTTTGATGCTCAAGGCAACCCAAAGTGGATTGATGGTGTTTTAGTCGATATTACTGAACGCAAAGAATATGAAGAAAAACTTGAGCAAGCTAAATTTAAAGCTGAAGAAGCTGCTCATGCAAAGCAATCTTTTATGGCTAATATGAGCCATGAAATACGCACCCCAATGAATTCTATAATAGGTTTTAGCGATCTATTAATGGACACCCCACTTGATCAAGAACAACAAAAGCACTTGGTTACCGTAAATAATGCAGCGCGTTCATTGCTAAGATTGTTAAATGAAATTCTCGATTCTGCAAAACTAGAACGCGGTAAGCTCACCATTGAGCCAGTCCACTTTAGCTTAAAACCAGTGATAGACAGTATTATTTCTACTTTTTGGCTAGAAGCTAAAAAGAAAGATTTAGAACTTAAACTCCATATTAAAGAATCAGTAAGTTCTACGTACTACGGCGACCCAGATCGACTCAGACAAGTACTCACTAATCTAATTGGTAACGCGATTAAGTTCACCGAAGAAGGCTCTGTTACGGTCACCGTTGGCATGACACAAAATCAGCATCTGTTTTTTGAAGTGCAAGATACCGGAATTGGTATTGCAAAAGATCGTATTCAAGCTGTATTTCAACCTTTTGAACAAGCCGATGGCACTACTACTCGCCGCTTTGGTGGTACAGGCCTTGGTACAACCATAAGTAAACAACTTGTAGAGCTTATGGGCGGAACAATAAACTTAGTAAGTGAGCTAGGTAAAGGCACCTGTTTTTACTTTTCATTGCCGCTTACTTTAGGTGACGAATCTAAAATAGATTATTTTGATGGTCTACACACCCAACTGCCTGCACTTAGAGTGCTAGTAGTTGATGATATAGAGCAAAATACAGAACTACTGTCTTTGCTTCTGTCATGCGATCAGCATTCAGTTACCAAAGCGTCAAACGGACTTGAAGCGATTAAAGTATTTGAAGAACAAGACTTTGATGTCATCTTAATGGATATACATATGCCCTTGTGTGATGGCATACAAGCAGCACAAAAAATAAGAGCAATAGAAAACCAAAGGCAGCTTAAGTACACGCCAATTATCGCGCTCACAGCAAGCGTATTACAGCAAGATAAGCTTACGGCTAAAAAAGCAGGCATGAATGGCTTTGCCAATAAACCCGTCGATATAAATCAGCTTAACCAAGAAATAGCGCAAGTGCTGGGGCTTGGTATTGCAAAAGAAATGGTTATATCGCAAAGCGATCCTAAAGCGCAGCATATAGATTTTGAAAAAGGATTAGCACTTTGGGGTTCTAAGTGTAAGCAACTTACAGAGATTACTAAGTTTGTTAGTGATAGTGATAAGCGGTTTGAGAGATTATTTAATGATAAATTATCAAACATAAAAGATGTCGATAGCCTCATTCACACACTCAAAGGTGTTGCTGGTAACTTAGGGCTAACAACGTTAATGAAGTTATTAACCGATTTAGAGCACAAGCAAAGTGATGCTAAAGTTATTAGTCTTTTAGACGATATCAAAAACGAACTACTTATTATAACGCAACTGCTGTCATCAAATACTTGCGATGAGCCAAATAGCAAGCCTGAAGATGATAGCTCCGACACTCTATCAATAGATGAGATTAAGCAATTGTGTGAAACACTTCATCAAGATGCGCAAAACGCAGAATTAAATGATGAACTACTCGCAAAGTTGCAACGCGGCGCACCTTCTACCTTTCAAAATGAAGTTGATGATATAGCCGAAGCCTTTGATGAATTTGATTTTGATAAAGTACACGTAATACTAGAAACCTTAATTGAAAAACTAACAAACAATGAGTATTAATTAATGGATTTTACGACAGATAGGCCACGGGTATTAATTGTTGACGATGAGCCTGCAAATCTAAAAGTAATGCGCGAAGTGTTAGGTAATCAATATCGTATGTCGTTTGCTAAATCTGGTGATGCCGCACTAGCACTACTTGAAAAAGAACTACCAAAGCTAATTTTGCTCGACATAATGATGCCAGATATGAATGGCTTTGAAGTGTGCCAAATAGTTAAGAGAAATCCTAAAACATCACACATCCCAATTATTTTTGTAACTGCGCTTGGCGATGAAAGCGATGAATACAAAGGTTTTGAGTTAGGCGCAGTAGATTATATTACTAAACCAATAAGCCCTGCCATTGTAAGAGCAAGGGTTAATACTCACTTGTCGCTAGTACAAGCAGAGCAATTAAAGCAAGCTCATTTAGATTTAGTAGAACGTCTAGGCCGTGCAGCGGAATATAAAGACACCGACACGGGTGAACATATAGTGCGTATGAGCCAATACAGTAAAGTATTAGCGTTAGCACTAGGTATGGATGAACAACGAGCAGAACTTTTACGTCAAGCTGCCCCAATGCACGATGTAGGAAAAATAGGTATTCCTGACGCTATCCTACTCAAACCTGGAAACTTAACCTCTGAAGAGTTTGATCATATGAAAGAACACGCCACCATTGGCGCGCAAATTTTAGCAAACTCATCATCTCCTTTACTACAACTTGCGCATACACTTGCAATTGAACACCACGAAAAATGGGATGGCTCAGGCTATCCTAACGGGATCAAAGGCGAAGAAATATCAGTTGAAGGTAGAATTGTTGCTATAGCTGACGTATTTGATGCACTTACCTCAAAACGCCCTTACAAAGAGGCTTGGAGCGTAGAGAAAACAGTTTTGCATATGCAAGAGCAAGCAGGAACTCATTTCGATCCCGCTCTAATCGAGCTATTAGTAAAAAACTTAGACGATATTATTGCTATAAAAAATGCAAATCAAGAAAGCTAATTCTTTTTAGCACTGTGAGAGCCAAGCTCAACATTTGGGTAATAAGATTTTATATAACGATAGTCATGTGACGTAATTTCATGGCTATTGCCACTTTCATCTTTAAAGTACATAGAAAACGTTACACCATGATCTGCTAAAACTACTTTTATATTTAAACTCTCAAGATGAATACGCCATTGAATAAATTGATCCCCTGAGGCCAAAAATGCAATCCCTTTACTGCGCCCCTCTCCTTCAAACAATGCTAAACGAGAGGTTGAACAAGCATCCTCAAGCGTTAAAGGGCCTCGCCCATGCTCATTCCAAAAGGCAAGCTCTGGCACTACGCTAAAACCTAAAACCCGTTCATACCACTTAACGGCATTAGCTAAGTTATCAACATTTAAATGGCAATGATCAATGCCAGATAATTTCGGTATGCTTGTATTATTCACATTACTCACCAATTTCTGACTTTAATTGCTCTAAAAACTCATGCATATACCTTGTTCGTCTATTCGCCTCTGCTTTAGCTGATGGGGTATTCATACTATCGGCAATATGTAATAACTTTATGAAAAAATGATCAAGCGTGTATGTTTTATCATCAGCCTCGCGTTCAACACAAAAAGGGTCATTTGGGTTATATAATAACCGAGAAATTGAGCCACCAACTTTCATGCATCGGCTAACGCCAATAGCGCCCAACGCATCCATTCTGTCGGCATCTTGTACTATTTGCGCTTCAACTGTTTTAATTTTTATATTTGCGCTGAAGCTATGCGCTGCAATTGCATGATGAATCTCATCAAAAAGTGACTCGTCATAATTAATCGATTTTAAAAACTCCAATGCCTTATCAGCTGCCATAGTAGAGGCTTTT
>NZ_AUTI01000176.1:0-18803 GCF_000497995.1 Pseudoalteromonas sp. TB25 | reverse complement strand
AAGCCGCTACCACGCTTTCAGGTGGTGAGGCGCAACGTGTAAAACTAGCACGCGAGCTATCAAAGCGTGATACTGGTAAAACACTCTACATATTAGATGAGCCTACAACAGGCTTACACTTTGCTGATATTGAACAGCTGCTTGTTGTATTACATCGCCTGCGCGATCACGGTAACACCATTGTGGTTATTGAGCACAACCTCGATGTTATTAAAACAGCAGATTGGGTTATTGATTTAGGACCTGAAGGCGGAGCTGGCGGCGGTGAAATACTCATTGCAGGTACACCAGAAGAAGTGGCCGAATGTGAGCGTTCACATACTGGGCATTACTTAAAACCTCTATTAAATAAATAGAGGTTCAGTTGTGACAAATTAATCGGCTTTGAGGTTATTTAACTGTCGAGATTACACTTAATTAAAAATGGCGAGAAGATTCACTTCTCGCTATTTTTTGGCTCTAATTTTTCTTTTATCAACATAACAATCGAAAATGTTATTAAAGAAAAGCAACACACTGCTGCAAATTTAACCTTGAAAGATCAACAGACCCTAGTTATTCCAACTTATCTGTATTATTTGCATGTCTTTATATTTTGATTCTGTAAAGAAAATTTGATTGTTATCACTAATAAAAAATGCGATGGGTTTAAAATCCACGTGCACATCTTTGACTGTTTTATCTTCTAAATTAAGCCGAGCAACTCTTGAAATCGTATCAGAGTAGTAAAGGTAATTACCATTAATAGCAAAAAGTTGTGCTTGTCGCGCGTCTTTGGGTAATTCCCAACTCTGTTTATTTGATAGTTTAATTAACTGATTATTAGTAATTGCATAATTAGTACCGTCAGCGCCTGAAATTAATTTGTTGGCTTTAATATCCTCTAATATAGTTGTGTCTCGCGTTAATAAATTAAACTGAGCAAATAGGTTTTCTGAACCACTTCGCTCTAAATAAATTATACTTTCATTATCTTTAGACCATACATAGTTTAGTATTTTTCGCCCTTTAAACTCAGCTATGGTATAGAGTTTGTTCGACATAACGTCAAAAAATGCAATATCGCTATTAACTCTTAATAAAACACGATCTTGCTTACTCGATACTCTTAGCCCGCCAATAGCAAAGGTAGATTTCCCTTCATAAGTAAAGTTACTAAGTTGCTTTGTAAGTCCATTTTGAGATAACCACAACTGACTGCTGCCAGAGCGCTCGAATACAAAAATATGCGCTAGCCCTTTCTCATTAATGACTTCTACAATATGGTAGTCGTCTTCATCACTTTTGTAGAGTGCTTCATACTCAGGAACATCGTTAAAAAGACTAGTCGCTTTAATTAACGAAAAGGTTTGTGTTTTATTTGCTGAGTAAAAGAGGCTATTAGCAGATTGAACTGCAATATAATAAGGTGAAATTGCTGGGGTAACCGTTAGTGTGCGTTTAATAATATTATTTTCATCAAACACAATGGTTGAAAGGTCAGAGTCTTCAAAAACAATCACGCCTTTATCGTCTGCAAGCCAGTCAAACGCGAAGCTAATTATGCTTTTCTTTGCTTTAAATAATCGCTTGGTTTCATGGGTCTCAAAGTTATAGCTAAATACAGAAAAAGGCTTACCCTTTTGACTAAGTATATATGCTATTTTATTACCTGAAGAAGATAAGCGCGGCATTATTACGCCATACATTACACCTGGTGGTGGAATAACAATGGACTCTTTTTGTAACTCTAAATCAAATTTATATAAACCTGAGCCATCTTGCTCATGTTTATATTCAGTGTAATAAATATATTCACTATTTTCGTCTACTTGTGCGTAGCCGGTGTATCTAAGGTCACACTTTTTAATTAATGTAGCCTCACCAACAATAGGAAACTGGCTTAAATCAACCAGTACCATTTCGCACTGCTGTTGTTTTAAGTTTGTAGCTTGTATAAGCACTGCGTGCTGATTTAACTGCCACGATAAAATAGATACTTGAAAGCCAGGATAGGTAATTTCAACTTCCCTTTGATCAGATAGTCGCTTTACAAATGCATGCATTACGTCATTTTCAGGTTCAACATTTGTATAAGCTAAATATTGTTTATCTGAGGACATCTCAGGGTGAACCTCACTACCTATATTCCACGTGCTTGCTACCTTATTAACCGTGATCTGTTTAATCTTTTCACTAGAAGGTGCATTAATAAAAAACAACCCAAACCATACTAAAGAGCACAGGCAAATAATGACGAGTAAAGAATAAATCAAAAACTTTTTACTGTTCTTTTTTTGAACTGGTTGAGAAGTAGTTGCAGTAGCTATCTCTTCATTTTTGGCAGAAATACCTGGTGAGTCAGGCAAAATGTTTGCAGGCTCTTTCAAAATGTTTGCTTGCGTTAAACGCTCAGGTATTACTGTTAGGCTATATCCTTTACGGTAATGCGTTTTTAAAAGCGGCGCTTTTTCAATTGGATGGGCAAGCTGCTTTCTTAACTCTGAGATTGCACGGTTAATCGCATTATCATCAACAAAGCTCTGTTGCCACACACTCTCAATAAGCTCTTGGCGGAAACAATTTGTTGAGGCTTGTCTATAAAGTGAAGTAATAGCTTTACTAAGAGTGGATCTAATTCCCTTTCTAAATGGTTTGAAGTAATCACACAGCGATTACTAATAAATTGCCAAGGTCCGATTTGATAATTCATAGTTTTTACGTATTTTTATTTTTATAAACCGTATCACATCTACACTTTCTTTTATAGAAAAAGCATTTTAAACCTTATATTAGCATTATAAGGTTTAAGGCTAACCCTCTAAATTAAAACAATTATTTAATTTAAAAACCTTATCTATTAAT
This sequence comes from Pseudoalteromonas sp. TB25, assembly GCF_000497995.1. Lineage (NCBI taxonomy): Bacteria > Pseudomonadati > Pseudomonadota > Gammaproteobacteria > Alteromonadales > Pseudoalteromonadaceae > Pseudoalteromonas > Pseudoalteromonas sp. TB25. The sequence continues at coordinate 15,959 of NZ_AUTI01000176.1, read as the reverse complement.
TGCTCATAACTAGATAAGCGACTCTCAATAAATTCAGCGATATTCTTTAAACCGTCATCAACAAGCAGCTTAGTAAAAAATCATTTGTGATTCTAAATTGGCTGCAATTAAAAATATAAAAGGTTTAATTATGAATAGCACAATGAAAAAAGTACTACCGGCTTTACTACTAGCAACTGCTTTTAATACAACTTCAGTTATTGCAGCTGACGTTAAACAACACACCGTTCAAAGTAATTTTAATCAATGCATAATTGGTGAAAGTATAGAGGCGATTAACCCAGCTAATAAAAAGCAGCAAGAAACAAACAACATAGACGCCACTGAGTCTTTAAAAAGTAATGTTGATACACAAACGTTACTTTCTTCGATAGATGAAAAAATATCAGCTGAGCTTGACTCATCAATGAGCAAAATAAACTCGCAAATTGATAAAAACCTTTCAAAGTTAACATCCTCAATCACTGCATATTTCAGCACTGTGTTATCGAACTAAAAACAATAAAATTAAAAGTTACATAAAGGAATTATCATGAAAAAATTAGTATCTGCCAGCGTATTACTTAGCTGTAGTCTTTTAGCAAATACAGCACAGGCCCAAAGCTCTGTATGGCAAGTAAGCAATGGTAATGACTCACTATTTATTGGCGGTACAGTTCACATACTACCTAAAGCTGAAATGCCACTACCCGCTGAGTTTAACCATGCTTATGAACAAGCGGATACAATTATTTTAGAAGCACCGATAACTGACCCAGCCGACACCAATGCACAAATGCAAATGTTAGGCGCACTATCGTATACAAATAACGAAACGTTAAGTCAAAAACTAGAACCCGAGATTAAGGCATCACTTGAAAATAAGCTTAACGAGTTTGGCGCTAATCTCGCTAAGTTAGATGGTTTTCGCCCTGCTATGGTTAGTATTGTCTTAATGTCGATGGAGCTTCAAAAGCAAAATTTAATGGGTGAAGGGGTTGATGCTTACTTTACTAAAAAAGCGACTGAAGATAACAAAACAAAAAATTACTTAGAAACAATCGAATTTCAGTTAGAGCTTTTTAAAACAATGGGTCAAGGCAACGAAAACGATTTCATTAAACGTAACTTAGCCGAGCTTCACAACTATGGCGATATGTTTAAAGGACTTTTAGCTGCCTGGCGCAAAGGTGATACAGACACCCTAAATAAAGTAGCACTTGAAGATATGCAGCAAAATGATCCGAATAGCTACAAACAAATCATTACAGATAGAAATAATGATTGGTTACCAAAAGTAGAAGCCATGTTTAACAACGACAAAAATGAGTTTGTACTTGTTGGAGTTGCCCATCTTGCAGGACAAGATAGTTTACTTACCTTACTTGAAAACAAGGGCTATAAAGTTTCTTTAGTTGATATTGATAGCACGGCAGATATAACAGTAAGAGGGGCTGAATAATGGATAAAACAGACAAACTAGCTATATCGCTACTGTTTCTATTTGGGTCCATCATGTTGATATGTGCTATATAAAAAATGCCGCTAACAAGCGGCATTTTTTTATTTTAATAAACTTACCCGCGAGGAATAAAACCAAGCGCATCGTATACCGATTTCAATGTTTTCTCAGCACGAACACTTGCTTTTTCAGCACCTGACTTCATTATGCCATCAAGTAGGTTTTGATCTTCTCTGATCTCTTTAAAGCGTGCTTGAATTGGCTCAATCATATTTACAACTGCATCTGCTGTATCTTTCTTTAAATGGCCATACATTTTATCTTCATACTCAGGAACTAGGTCTTCAATTGAGCGCTTAGTTGCAACACTCAATAAAGTAAGCAAGTTTGATACGCCAGGCTTTTCTGTGCGATCAAAATAAATACGTGCTTGTTCATCTGAATCAGTTACTGCTTTTTTAAGCTTTTTCACAATTTGCTTAGGCTCATCTAATAACATGATGTAACCATTTGGGTTTTCGTCAGACTTAGACATTTTTTTAAGTGGATCTTGCAAGCTCATTACGCGTGCACCAAACTCAGGGATGTACGGCTCTGGTAATTTAAATACGTCGCCATATAAATTATTAAAGCGTGTGGCTATATCGCGAGTCAGCTCTAAGTGTTGCTTTTGATCATCCCCTACTGGTACTTGATCAGCTTGGTATAATAAAATATCTGCAGCTTGCAATACCGGATATGAAAATAAGCCCACGTTTACGTTATTTGCGTGCTTAGATGACTTGTCTTTAAACTGAGTCATTCGATTAAGCTCACCCATTTGCGCGTAACAATTTAATACCCACGCTAATTGTGCGTGCTCAGGTACTTGCGATTGTACAAATAACGCAGATTTTTCAGGATCAATGCCACATGCCGCGTAAAGAGCAATACCATCTAACACTCGAGAGCGCAGTAATTCAGGCTCTTGGCGAACCGTAATAGCGTGTAAGTCTACTAACATAAAGAAACTTTCGTGGTCTTCCTGTAACTTTAGCCACTGGTTAATAGCGCCAACATAGTTGCCTATTGTCATACCACCGGTTGGCTGAATGCCGCTTAAAACTACTGGTTTACTCATGATTTTCCTTTATTTTGCTTAATGAATAATATTTAACGCTGCGTTAGAACAGGTATTATATCTAAGAAGTTATCGCATAGGTACTGCGGATTATAATCCTCAAGACTTTCACCTTGGTTATAGCCATAACTAAGTGCAATTACGTCTATATTAGCGGCTTTAGCTGCAAGTATATCGCTTTTAGAATCACCTATCATTATTGCTTTATTAGGTTCCGCATTTAGTTTTTTGCAGGCAAATAGCAATGGTTCTGGCGATGGTTTTTTTGCCATATCGTCACCGCATACAACCACATCAAAATGACTCGTTAGTGCCAGTTTATCGAGTAATTTCTCTGTAAAAATTCGAGACTTATTAGTGATTAATGCTTTAGGCATACCGCGAAGTGCTGCAAGCCCTGTTTCTACATGTTGGTACAAAACACTATACTCACCAACTTGTTGTTCATAATACTTATAGAACTGTAATATTGCTTTGCCACTAAGTGACTCATCTAAATTTTCACTCACTTGCATATCGCCACTCAAAGCGCGTTTTACAAGGACTTCAACACCATTACCAACCCAACTTTCAACCAAGCGTTGACTAACAATAGGAAAAGCAAAATCGCTCAAGGTTAAATTAATAGCGATATACAAGTCGTAAACGCTATCAACCAAAGTACCATCTAAATCAAATAAGGCGACATCGTACTTCATTACTTAACACTTCCAAGCTGCTCACGCATTTGATCAATCACCACTTTGTAATCAGGTTGATTAAAAATAGCTGAGCCTGCAACAAACATATCAGCACCCGCTCGAGCCGCTGCTGCAATATTATCGACCTTAATACCACCATCAACCTCTAAGCGAATATCTCGGCCTGATTCAATAATACGCTGTTTGGCTTGGCGTAATTTTTCAAGCGTATGAGGGATAAAGCTTTGCCCGCCAAACCCAGGATTTACCGACATTAGTAAAATGGTATCTAGCTTATCAATAACATGATCTAAATAACTTAGGCTTGTTGCTGGGTTAAACACTAAGCCTGCTTTACAGCCGTGATCTTTAATTAACTGTATTGTACGATCGACGTGCTCACTGGCTTCAGGATGAAAAGTAATAATAGAAGCACCAGCCTCAGCAAATAAAGGTATTATGCTATCTACAGGCTTAACCATTAAATGTACGTCGATAGGAGCTGTAATACCGTAATCTCTTAGTGCTTTACACACCATAGGACCAATTGTGAGATTAGGTACATAGTGATTATCCATTACATCAAAGTGAACCACATCAGCACCCGCTTCGAGAACTTTATCAACATCTTCGCCTAGCTTTGCAAAATCAGCAGACAAAATAGAAGGGGCTATTAAATATTTTTGCTCTGGGTTAAACATGATTAAATCCATCAATAAATAGTGTATTGCGTTAATGTAACTTAATTGAAGATGTTACCCAAGTAATATGGCGTAATAGCCCCCATTTTAGGTAACTTTAAGTTTGATATTTAACCAGTATTTGCTATGATTAAAAAAGTAACAAATTATTGGATTTCATCATGCGTGCTTTTAAAATTGGGATATTAATTGCGTCGGCATTACTGCTTATCGGGGCGTTTAGCTTTGGTTCAAGCTCTGAGCAAGAATTAAGCTCAGTGAGTAATTGTCATAATACACAAGTGGTAAGTGCTCAAAACACTTTAACTGCGTGTATTAAAGCTGAAGAAGAGTCATCATGGTTTTCGTGGTTAACTGGCGATAGCCGTAGTGCTCAGTTTCATTACCTTGATTTACTGGAACTACTTACTAGTTCTGAAGATTCTAAAAACACTCCTTCTTTAAAACCTTTATTTTAAATAATGCTACAACTTTTTAGCGCGTTGCAAAGTGTGCTAGCTGCATTTTTTGGTGTTCAGTCTGAAAATAAACGCCAAGTCGATTTTAAACAACATTCCCCTTTATCCATCATTTTAATTGCGATTGTACTATTTGTTGCTTTTGTTATCGCAATTTACGCAGTGGTTGCTTGGGTGCTAAATACATAGCCATCAACTCGTCAACTTTATTTCTAGAGCCACCTTTGGGGCTAATAGTGCGCTTTACTTGAATTTGTTCAAGCGATGCTTGGCTATAAATTTTACGCGTCCACACGGTATCGTGGTTTGAAATAAGCACAGGTGTGTTATTTTCAAATGCGGCTTGTTCTGCCAAATTAGCTAAGTTAGCCTGATCATCTAAATTAAAACCCCCTTTAGCGTATGACGTAAAAGAAGCCGTTTTACTTAATGGTACATAAGGTGGGTCGCAATAAATAACAGCATTGTTAGGCACTAACTTAAAAACGTCATCGTAATCTAAACAAGTGAACGTTGCTTTTTGTGCTTTTTCAGCAAAAAAATACATTTCTTTTTCAGGAAAGTAAGGCTTTTTATACTTACCAAAAGGCACATTAAAAATGCCTTTTAAATTATACCTACACAGTCCGTTGTAACCATGGCGGTTCATGTATAAAAACAAGATTGAACGTTCGTATACATCACGGCTTTGATTAAACTGCACACGATATTCGTAATACGCATCTGCGTGATTATTCAAATCAACAAATAGCTTTTTAGCGTCACTAATAAGCTCATCTGGAGAGCTTTTAAGCTCTTTATATAAGTTAATTAAGTCTGCATTGATATCATTGAGGATATAGTGCTTAAAGTCACTATTTAAAAACACAGAGCCTGCACCAACAAAAGGTTCAACCAAAGTATCAGCATGCTTGCTAGCTTGGTTTAATCGCGCATTAATGTTTTCAACTAGGCTGTATTTTCCGCCGGCCCATTTAAGGAAGGCTCTACTTTTTTGCTGCATTGGCTCTTTACTTCAATCTGGTGTTGCGCGATTTTACACTAAAGCAGTGTGTTTTACTGATCAACGACTGCTATTTCTTGCTTTATTTTACTAATTTTTTTATAGAAAGGTTTATTTTTTCTAACCCCAGGGGGTAAAGTATCCATTGCTGATTTTGCCTCGTTTATACTCTCAAAGCTGCCAAATGTAACAACCCACCATATTTGATTATTTCGCTTCGTTTGGTAAGAATGTGCTTGCTGCTGTAGATTGAATTGAGCAATGAAATTATCGCGAACTTCCTGCTGAGTTACCGCTAATAATTGAATAACACTATTTGTATCTGCTTGCTGCATGTACCAAATATTATCTTGGCTTATCTGAGTTTGCTCTGCTGTATTTACTTTCTCTACTTTTAGAGCTTTAGATACAACTTCACCTGCTTCACTGCTTTTGTTTTTAACGCTATTATCAATAGCATTGTCTAATACCTTGACGGTATTTGCAGGTTCGGTAAGACTTTGCATGATAGCAGGCACATCATTAATGTGTACGCTCTCTGGCTCAATATCTGGCTCAACTACTTCAGGGTCATTTAAGGTAACTACTGACTCATTTTGCTTTATAACCGGCTCACTTACTTGCTCTACAGATATTGCTGTATTTAGGACTTGCGCTTCTTCCTGCTGATAATATTGTTGCCACCACTGCGTCATATCAGACTTATAAAGCAGACCAATAATTAAAAGCATAATTAACAACATCAAAATCAATAAGTGCAATCGCCAAGATACTTTATCTTTAACGATAATATCGGCTATGTGCTCACTAGGTTGCCAAGCAAGCAATAAGCTGGGATTACCATGAGCCTCGGCTAAAAAAGTACTAAAAACAGGGTCTTCATCATAAGGTAAATCAGTAAAGTACCACTGCAATAACATCTTGCTTTCTCGAAGCGTCAGTGGCTCCAAGTAAATTTCGACAGCATCATTTAAAGCAAGTTTAGACTGTGATGCAATTATGATATACAACGTATTAGGGCTATTTTTAGAAAGCAGCTCAAGCTCAATTAGTATCTCTTCAGATAATTGCCTACCGCCATCAAGCACCCATAAACAAGGTCCGCACTGCTGTTGCTCAAGCAGCTGGTAATAGTTTTCAGGTAAACTTAAATTATGATCAACTAAAGGGGAATTAAAGCTTTGCTCTAATAAATCGCTCATTAGCTGAGCGTCAGTCATTTGTGCACTTACTTGCACAAACGCTTTATTAAAGTCATTGTATTTATCTGTAATGAAGGTTTCGAGCATATAACTTTTACCTAGCCCCGATGTGCCAAGTAAAACTATTAAATTTTGTCCGTACTCAAATTGCAGTGCGATTCTATCCACCAAAGCCGCACGGCTTGGTAAAATTTGTGACTGCATTTACTGCTCGATTAAGTCTCTAACTTGGTCATCAGAAACATCATCAACTAATGCACACTGGCCAAATTGGGTAGGTAGAATAAAGCGTATAGTGCCTCTTTTATTCTTTTTGTCTTTACGCATATGCGTTAGGAACTGCTCACTAGTCATTTGCTTTGGAATTTCTGTTGGTAAATTATATAGCTCAAGCAGCTTAATAATTCGATCAACTTCACTTGCGCTTAAATCTTGGCGTGTCTTGGCAAGTTTAGCTGCTAATACCATGCCTGTTGCAACAGCTTCGCCATGTAACCAAACACCGTAGCCCATTTCTGCCTCAATTGCATGGGCAAATGTATGACCTAAGTTTAATAAAGCACGTAAACCATGCTCTTTTTCATCTTGCGCAACTATAAGCGCTTTTATTTCACAACATCTAAAAATAATATGCTGTAAGCACGTTTCATCTAGTTGCTGCAAATTAGCTACGTTTCGCTCTAAGTATGCAAATAATTCGGTATCGTAAATCAGACCATACTTAATTACTTCAGCCATACCTGCTGCAAACTCTCTTGCTGGTAGGGTGTGTAATGTTTGTGTATCAATAAAAACCGCTTGAGGCTGATAAAATGCCCCTATCATATTTTTACCTAAAGGATGATTTACTGCCGTTTTACCACCTACCGATGAATCAACCTGTGAAAGCACTGTCGTTGGTATTTGAATAAACGGTACGCCGCGCTGATAACACGCTGCTACAAAACCAGTTAGATCACCTATAACACCGCCACCTAACGCGATTAAACACGTATCTCGGCCACAGTTATTTTGTAGTAAAAATGCTGATATTTTTTCAAACCATTCAAGTGATTTATATTGTTCACCGTCAGGAATAATAAAAGATAGCGGATTTTGATCTGCTAATGAGTCAAGTAACGCTTGTAAATATAAAGGCGCTATTGTGTCATTAGTAATGATGATAGGCCGACAATCACCAATGTGGTGAACCAGGCGGCCATTATCTTGAAGTGCAGATTGCCCAATATAAATAGGATAACTTCGCTCGTCCAAATTAACTGTTAATTTAAGCATGCTTAGTTATTTCCTTATTATTGGTTTTTAAAAATCTAATTTCTCGATGATTTGGTTAGCAACAACTTTAGCGCTTTGCTCATCGGTACGTACAACAAAATCGGCAACTTCTTTGTATAGGGGCTCGCGTTCTTCTGCTAAGCGCTCTAGTACGTTACGAGGTGCTTCTTCAGTTTGCAGTAATGGGCGACGCTTGTCGCGTTGCGTGCGTGCAACTTGCTTTTCTATAGGTGTCTCTAGGTATACAACTATACCTCGAGCCGAAAGCTTGTTTCGAACTTCTTTGCTCATTACTGAACCACCACCGGTAGCAAGTACAATACCTTGCATCTCGGTTAAATCGCCAATAACAGACTCTTCTCGAAGTCTAAAGCCTTCTTCACCTTCAAGATCGAATACCCATGCAATATCTGCACCTGTGCGGCGTTCGATTTCTTGATCAGAATCAACAAATTCAAGGTGTAATTGGTCAGCGATGTGACGACCAATCGTGCTTTTGCCAGCCCCCATGGGGCCAACTAGAAATATATTACGTTTCTCAGCCATATCTTTTAGTACAAACAAACTCTAAAATTTGAAATAAAACCCCGCCTAACGACCTGGCCCCAAAATTAAGGAGGGGATTATCTCAGTAATTGCAGGGGTATTTCAAGTCAATTAGAATAAAAAGCCATATAACGAGCAATTAATCTAAATAATCACCCGTTGGTTAACATAAAACCACTGTATTTTAATCAATTTGTATTTTCGGTGTCACGAAAATAAGTAATTCACGCTTTTCATTAAACTCACTTGTGGTTTTAAATAGTCTTCCTACGTAAGGAATGTCACCTAAAATTGGCACTTTACTCGTAGTATTAATGATTTGCTGTTGGAAAATACCACCGAGTACTACGGTTTGGCCATTCTCGACTAACACTTGTGTTTGAATTTCTTGAGTATCAATAGACACCGCTTCACCAGTACCTGTTTGTACAGTATCACCACGTGTATCTTGAGTAATAATTAAATCTAGAATTACTTTATTATCAGGTGTGATATGAGGTGTAACTTCTAAGCTCAGTACCGCTTTTTTAAAGCTTACGGTAGTAGCACCGCTTGAAGCTGACTCAGTATAAGGAATTTCAGTACCTTGCTCTATTCGGGCTTTTTGCTGATTAGCCGCTATTATACGTGGACTAGCAATAATCTCGCCTTTATTCTCTTCCTCAAGCGCACTTAGCTCTAAATCAATCAGCGTGCCGTTAGCCAGTTTTGCTATGTGTAAGCCAATGCTAGCCGCAGGGTTAGTGATAGGTAAATTTACATTTAATCGGTCTGAAATACTTGGTGCATCTGAAGTAGATGTCGCATTATAAATACCTTCTGCGCCTTCAAGAGAGCCTGAAATACCAACACTACTGCCTTGGTCACTAAAGCCCCAACGTACGCCTAAGTCTTCAGTAACGTTATCGCGCACAGTTACCATTCGAGATTCTATTACAACCTGCTGCACTGGAATATCAAGCGTTTCAATCATGCGGCGAATGTTTTCTATACTCTTAACAGTATCTTTTACTAACAAAGTATTTGTACGTTGATCAACAGATACACTACCACGGGCAGTTATAATACTGTTTGTATCTGTTTTTAATAGATCAGCAAAATTTTCGGCTTTAGCATAGTTTAATCGGATGTATTCACTATATAGAGGCTCTAAGTCTTCAACTTGCTGTTTAGCTTTTAAATCTTTGGCTTCACGTGCTGCAAGTTCTTCTGCAGGCGCTACCATTAATATAGAGCCATCCATGCGCTTATCTAGCCCTTTAATACGTAGTACTACGTCAAGCGCTTGATCCCACGGTACACCATCTAGGCGCAGCGTTATATTGCCCGTTACTGAATCACTGGTTACTAAGTTAAAGTCGTTGTAACCCGCGATAATTTGCAGTGCTGCACGCACAGAGATATCTTGAAAATTTAAGGTCATAGGGCGACCTTGATACTCAACACCACCATCTAAGTACGCATTTTGCGTTTCATCTTTTTCTACTGTCAACGTTAAAATATTATCTATTTGCTGATACGTAAACGTGAACTGAGCATTAGGTTCGATAACAACACGACTTAAACCATCTTCTTTAAAAGTCTCGATATTACTTACAACAGTTCCAAAATCTAATACATCTAATTCATAAAGTAGATCGTCTAAAATATCGGTGTGATGAAAGTCAGCGTAAATTTTCCCGCCACTTTCATGGACTTCAATTGCAGCTTGAGTGTCTTGTAAAAATACAAGTACTTTTGCTTCACCCTTCTCACCACGTCTAAAATCAATTGACTGGATACGGTTAATGTAATTTCCACTTTCATCACCTGAGTCCATCACTACATCTTCATTTTCAGGTTCTGTAAGAGGGTTATCAGAGACCCGTATCGATACTAAATTGTTATGAACTTCAGTCTCATAAATTTTTAATCTATCTAAGTTTACCGTTACCTTTAAACCACTGTTAGTTAAAACATTAGTAACACTGCTAATTCCAGCTTGATTAACTTCAACATCATTTAAACCAACTTCTAACTCTGCAGAATCAAAAAACATTTCGATTCGGGCTGGGCTATTAAACACTTGAACTTTTGGTTCAAAGGTTAACTCTTCATCAAAAACAAGCTGTAATTCAGTTTCGCCTTTAAGTAATGGATTATAACGAACATCATAAAGCAATGGCCCAGCTATGGCTGAGTTTACAGTGACTAAAGCAACAGCAGCCAGTAATGTCCGTGAAATACGATGAAGCCAAAGTACATCCTTATGCATCCTATTTTTACCTTTTTTATTATTAATTTGCGCCATCTGTTGCCGCCTCTAACATTTCTAATTTCGTCAGGCGCTCTTTCCAACAGCCAGACCCATCAGGGATTAATTCCACTAATTCTATATAGTCGTTGCTTACTCTTTTTACTTTGCCATCATAACTTCCAAGATAATTCCCTACCGTTACGCGGTGCAAAGTGTCATCTGTTGCTGTAATTAATGCCCATATTTGTCCACTAGAGCCAATTGTGCCTTTCATTGCTAAATTATCTAGCGGGTATTTCTCTAAAGGTTCGCGGCGACGCTCTTGATCTGGGTGCAAACAGTTTTTTACTTGCGTTAGTTTATTTTGAATAATCTCAGGCTGAGGCGCTACAAACGGGCTACGTAGCTGACCAGCACTGTACTCAAATATTTCAAACTTTGTCAGTTCAGGAATCGTCTCAACCTTTGGTGTGGTGCTTGCTTTTACCTGATCAATAAATTCTTTTTGCTCAGAAGTGTCATCATTACAACCAGCTAAAACAAACGCTATAGCTAAAGGTACTACGCGAAGGAGCTTCATTTTTTAACCCCTTCTTCATAACGATATGTTTTTGCAACAACACTGAATGTTAACTGTTTATCGCCCGATGATAAAATAGAAAAGTCATGTAAGCTTACAATTCGGGGTAACTGGGCCACTTTACCTACAAACTCACCAAACTCATGGTAGCTACCTATTACTTCGATTTTAATAGGCAGCTCGGTATAAAATTCTTTTTCAACTTCTGGCAGCCAACCTATTTTTAAAAAAGTCAGACCACTCGTTGTCCCAACATATGATAAATCATCAAGTAAACCAGGAGTTTCATTCGAAGTGGGTAGACGCTTTAATAGCTGTGAAAACTTATCTTCCATTTCAATCATTTGTTGACGATATATTTCAAGCTTGCTCGCTACTGCATACTTAGTTCGATAAGTTGTTCGTAGTTCAACTTCTTTTGCCACGGCACTATGGTAGCTGTCAATTTCATCAGAAACTAATAGGCTATAACTAAAAAACAATACAAGGCCCGCAACAAATGTGCAGCAAATTGCTTTAACAGCAATTGGCCAATCACCAATGTTATCAAGCTCTATTTCATTCCAATCAATTTCACTCAGTGCTTTAAAATCAAGGTTCATCGCTAACCTCACCAATTTTATCAAATGGTTTTACATAAAATTCCATATTAAAATCACTAAGTAAACGCGAAGATTGATCGCCTGCAACAATGCCCTGCATTGAAGGATTCTCTAGTAAATATGAGCTTTGTACTTGGCGGAGCATTGTTGATAGACGATTATTAGATTCACTACGTCCTAAAACATGTATTTGGCTGCCTTTGCGCTCCAGTTTTGTTAAATAAACACCACCTGGCACTATTTTGGCAACTTCATCCATTATTTGCGTACCCAAGTTACGGCTGCTTTGCAATTCTTCAATGAGCCTCATACGCTGTTGTAAATTTTCCTTTCTTTTATCTAAGCTTCGTATTTCACTTATTTTTTTATCTAGCATGCTAATTTCTGAGCTTAAATAATTATTCTTTAAGTTTTGACCGTCTTTTAAGGCACTATAAAAAGAGCTTAATAAATACATACTTGCAAAACAAAGTATAACGACACCAACAAGTATAGTTACAAATTTCTTTTTCGATTCTTCGCGTTGTGATTCACGCCAAGGCAGTAGATTTATATGTGGCATGTTGAAAAACTCCTTAATGCCAACCCTGTTGCAATTGCAAACTGCGTTTTGTGACGCTGCATTATATTACGGTCTACCTTTGGGGAAATTTCCATATTTACAAAAGGCTCTGCAACAACTGAGTGGATACCGAGTTCTTCAATAAGCAATCGGTCGATACCTTTTATCATCGATGTACCGCCCGTTAATACAATATAATCTATTTGCTCTTTACCGCTGGTTGTTAAAAACATTTGCACAGCTCTGCGAACTTGTTGAAGTAACGAAGTTTGAAAAGGGGCTAATACTTCAAAGGTATAGTTTGGCGGTAAATCACCTGATGTTTTGCCTATTTCGGCTTCATCAAAGCCTTTATTATAATAAGCAACAATACTATTTGTATATTGATCGCCACCAAAAACTTGGTCACGGGTATAAATGGTTTCCCCAGCTTGCACAACACTCACAAGCATTAAAACTGCGCCAATATCGACCACAGCCACACACTTATTAAATGCATCGCTAGGTAATTGTTGATAGTAAACGTCCATAGCACGGCTCAATGCGTAGCTTTCTACATCTACTATTTTGGCCTCTAAATTTGCGGCTTCTAAAGCGCCCACCCGTGCTTCAACACTCTCAGTACGAGCAGCCGAAAGCAAAACATTCATTTTGCTAGGATCGGCCTCATTCGTCGAAAGCTTCTCAAAATCGAGGCTCACTTCATCAAGTGGGTAAGGGATTAAACTATCAGCTTCAATTTCAATTTGCGATTCAAGTTCAGCATCTGTTAACGATACATCCATGAAGATCACTTTTGTAATAACTGTTTGGCCAGAAACAGCCACTGCAGCAGATTTTAACGACTTCGGTAATTTTTTTCTTAATTTTGTAATAACGTTACCAATCGCTTCAATATCTTGGATTGTGCGCTCGCTCATCGCACCTTTTGGCATCGGCTCAATTGCAAGTGCTTCTAGTCGAAATCCAGTTTCAATTTCACGTAAAAGCACCGCTTTGATAGAGTGCGATCCAATATCAATTCCTACCATCATCGGGGACGGTTTTTGAAATAGTTGACTTAGCATGTTTCAACTTGGCCTTTGTTTTAATAATAAACAAGTTATAATTTTTATCTGAAAAAATATTATTCATTTTTTAATCAATATATACTAGCAGTCAAAACTCGCAATTGGGAGTCCATTTAGGGAAATATAAGTGATTTTATTAAAACGAACTTTACAATTTTTTATCATTTGTGTGTTAATTGGTCTGATCACTTTGGTCAGTCTTTATTACTACGTTAAACCTGATATCCCCAGTGTGCAAGTTTTAAAAGACGTGCAATTACAAACTCCTATGCAAGTATTCACAAAAGATGGGCTTTTAATCAATCAATTTGGTGAAAAGCGTCGTATTCCAGTGACTATTGATGAAATTCCTCAAACACTCATTAATGCATTTTTAGCGACAGAAGATAATCGATTTTACGATCATATAGGCATAGATCCTATAGGTATTGTGCGTTCGGCTATTGTTCTTATATCTACCGGCGAGAAAAAACAAGGCGCAAGTACTATTACTATGCAGCTTGCTCGTAATTTCTTTTTAACTCGCGAAAAAGCATATATTCGTAAAGTTAAAGAAATATTTATAGCGCTACATATTGAAGGTGTATTAACAAAAGACGAAATTTTAGAGCTTTACCTTAATAAAATAGAATTAGGTAATCGCGCTTTCGGTATTGGTGCTGCAGCACAAGTTTATTACGGTAAGGAGTTAAAAGATTTAACACTTGCACAAATGGCGATGATTGCAGGTTTACCGAAGGCCCCTTCAGCTTTAAACCCAATTCGTAACCCAACGCGTGCAAAAGCACGCCGAAATGTTGTTTTAGGGCGTTTATTAACTGAAAATTATATTACTCAAGAAGAATATAACGAAGCAACGAGCCAACCTATCACCGCTTATTTTCATGGTGCTGAAATAAATTTATACGCCCCGTATATTTCTGAAATGGTGCGCGCTGAAATGGTCTCGCGTTATGGAATAGATAAAGCTTACAACTCAGGTTTTAAAATTTTCACCTCGGTAGAGTCTAAAGTTCAAAAAGCAGCGCAAAACGCACTTGTAAATAACTTACATAATTACGATATGCGCCATGGTTTTAGAGGACCAACAGATGCTTTATGGGACCCTGAAACACAACCTGCTTTAACTGAGCAACAAATACTCAGTAAATTACAAAGCGTAAATGAGTTGGGTACTTTGAAAGCAGCAGCCGTGCTTAGTGTTAATGATAAAACAGCGTCGGTATTACTTAAAAGTGGCGAGCGCACAACTCTTACTTGGGATAACTTAAAATGGGCGCGTAAATATATTACTCGTTACCGCCAAAGTTTTGCTCCAAAAGCAGCTACAGATATTTTAACGTCAGGAATGCAAATATGGGTGCGTAAAAATGAAGATGACAGCTACTTACTAAGCCAAATACCAGAAGCATCAAGTGCTATTGTGTCACTCGACCCACAAGATGGCAGAATTAAAGCTATTGTAGGTGGTTACAGCTTTGAGCAAAGTCAATATAACCGAGCGGTACAAGCAAAGCGTCAAGTAGGTTCTAATATAAAACCTTTTATATATTCAGCAGCACTTGAAAAAGGTTACACGCTTGCGTCTATATTAAACGATGCTCCTATAAACCAATGGGATAAAAGCCAAGGCGTAGCATGGCGTCCTAAAAACAGCCCTGCTGTATATAATGGTCCGATAAGAATTCGCCGTGCCTTAGCACAGTCTAAAAACGTTATTTCGGTGCGCTTACTACGCGGCGTTGGATTACAACGTACAGCTGATCATTTATTAAAGTTTGGCTTTAAAGATTCAGACATTAATCGCAGTGAATCACTAGCACTGGGTAGTGCTTCCATTACTCCACTTGAACTTGCCCGTGGCATGAGTGCATTTGCCAATGGTGGCCACTTAATTGAACCTTACTTTATTTCAGAAATTCAAGATGCTTACGGTAATGTATTGTTCAAAGTAAACCCTGCCCTTGCCTGTGACGAAGAGTCTTTACCAACACATAATGAATTCTCACTTCATAATAGTAGTGATGAAGTGGAGCCAACAAAAAAATGTGCACCGAGAATTATTTCTAAGCAGAATGCTTTTTTAATTGCTGATGCAATGCACAGTGGTATTTGGGGCGGCGGTAGTTGGGCCCATAAAACGGGTTGGAGTGGTACAGGTTGGCGCGCACAAGCTTTAGAACGTCGTGATCTTTCGGGTAAAACAGGCACAACTAACGATTCTGTAGACACCTGGTTTAGTGGTTTTAACAGTAAAGTAATGACTTCTGTGTGGGTGGGCTTTGATAACCCAGGTAACGCTCTTGGTCGTTCTACGTACAATAACAACTTAGATAGCAGCCAAATATCTGGTGCTGAATCGGGGGCTAAAACAGCGCAGCCTGCATGGATTGAATTTATGAAAGCCGCACTTGAGGGAACACCTGAAGCGCCAATTGAGCCACCTGAGGGGCTTGTTTCGATTCGTATTGATTTAGCCACTG
>NZ_AUTI01000175.1:0-7759 GCF_000497995.1 Pseudoalteromonas sp. TB25 | reverse complement strand
AATTGGCTGGTTTTTTTGTGTCTTTAATTTACCGAATAAAAAAGCCGCAGCACTCAAAGAGCACCACGGCTTTCAACCAGAATAAGTTTGTTTATTTAAAGGCTATAAAGCACTCTCTAACTGTGGCAGTACTTCAAACAAATCAGCCACTAAACCGTAATCTGCAACTTGAAAAATAGGTGCGTCAGGGTCTTTATTAATCGCGACGATTACTTTTGAGTCTTTCATCCCCGCTAAATGCTGAATAGCACCGCTAATACCTACTGCAATGTATAAATTAGGCGCTACAATTTTACCTGTTTGGCCTACTTGCATGTCGTTAGGTACAAAGCCTGCATCAACTGCTGCACGCGATGCACCAATAGCTGCACCTAGTTTATCGGCAATACCATTAAGTAATGCAAAGTTTTCGCCGTTTTGCATACCGCGACCACCCGATATGACCACACTAGCAGCTGTAAGCTCAGGGCGTTCTGATTCAGTTTGCTCTACACTTACAAAGCTGCTTAATTGCGAATCTGATACTGTATCAATACTTGTTATAGCAACAGCTGATTGCTCACCTTGTAAATCAAAGCTACTGGCACGCACGGTAATTACTTTTTTACTGTCGAGTGATTTAACCGTGGCGATTGCATTACCTGCATAAATCGGACGTTTAAATGTATCGGCGTCCACTACTGCGATAATTTCAGAAATTTGCGCAACATCTAATAGCGCAGCAACACGTGGCATAAAGTTTTTGCCCGTTGTAGTAGCACTTGCAACAATATGGCTGTAGTTGTCGCTAATTGATAAAACTAAATCGCTCATGCTCTCAGCTAACTGATGTTCATAAACGCTATTATCAGCAACTAAAACATTAGCTACGCCATCAATGCTGGCCACTTGTGAGCTCATTGCGCTTAAGTTGTTACCTGCAATTAGTACATCAATAGGAAAACCCATTTTTACTGCGGCGTTAATAGTTTTTGAGGTTTCTGGTTTTAAGGCACCGTTGTCGTGCTCTGCAATTACGAGTGTTTTCATTTAAATCACCTTTGCCTCTGTTTTTAATTTTTCTACAAGCTGCGCTACGTCTTCTACAATAATTCCTGCGGTGCGTTTAGCTGGCTCTTCTACACTTATTAATTGCATACGCGGTGTTAAATCAACACCAAGCGAATCTGCTGCTATTACTTCAAGCGGCTTACGTTTGGCTTTCATAATATTTGGCAGTGATGCATAGCGAGGCTCATTTAAGCGTAAATCAGTTGTAACAACTGCCGGTAAATTAAGTGCTACCGTTTGCAGCCCGCCATCAACTTCGCGTGTTACGTTTACTTTGCCATTTTCAATAACTACTTTTGATGCAAATGTACCCTGCCCGCGATTAGTTAATGCAGCAAGCATTTGACCTGTTTGATTATTATCTGAGTCAATTGACTGCTTACCTAAAATGACAAGTTCAGGCGTTTCTTGCTCTACAATTTTAGCGAGTAGTTTTGCAATATGAAGTGACTCGAGCTTTTCATCGGTTTCGATGTGAATAGCTTTGTCAGCACCCAATGCTAATGCTGTGCGTAATTGTTCTTGTGATGCTTTTGAACCAATAGTTACAGCAACCACTTCAGTGGCGGTACCGGCTTCTTTAAGACGAATTGCTTCTTCTATAGCAATCTCACAAAACGGGTTCATTGCCATTTTAACGTTGTTTAAATCAACGTCGCTGTTATCACTTTTAACGCGTGCTTTTACGTTGTAATCAATCACTCTTTTTATTGGTACGAGAACTTTCATAGGAACTCCATAATTATTTAAACCTACAAGGTAACGTGCACGTCAACCTATTTATTTTATGAAATTAGACTACTTACTGTTGACGTAAACGTCAACCTAAAATAACCTTTAACTATTCACAGTCTGTAACGTTTAATTTGCAAGGTTATAAATAGGCTGTACACCTTATTTAAATGCGTAGTAAACATTCAAATAAGTCCGTCATAGATAAAGAGGTTATTATGGTCGAACGTGAAACCATGGAATTTGATGTAGTAATTGTTGGTGCAGGCCCTGCTGGGCTTTCAAGTGCAATTAAACTCGCGCAATTAGCACAAGAAAAACAACAAGAGTGCATGATTTGCGTAGTCGAAAAAGGTTCTGAAGTAGGAGCACATGTACTCTCTGGTGCTGTTTTTGAAACCAAAGCTTTGGATGAACTACTACCTAATTGGCAAGATCTTGGCGCACCGGTTACAACCAAAGTAACTAATGATGAAATTTATTGGTTTAATAACGAGCAAAAAGCGACATCAATTCCCCACTTTGCTACACCAAAAACATTTCATAATGATGGTAACTACATTGTATCTATGGGCAATGTATGTCGATGGCTTGCAGAGCAAGCTGAGAGCTTAGGCGTAGAGATATTTCCAGGATTTAGCGCACACTCTTTAATAATTGAAGATGAAGCAGTAAAAGGCATTATTACTGGTGATATGGGTGTAGACAAAGATGGTAATGAAAAAGACGGTTACATGCCAGGCATGGAGCTTCGTGCAAAATACACTATTTTTGCTGAAGGTTGCCGTGGTCATTTAGGTAAACAACTAATCAATGAGTTTGCACTTGATGCAGATTCATCACCGCAGCATTATGGTTTAGGCTTTAAAGAAATCTGGCAAATAGATGAAAGTAAACATGAGCTTGGCAAGGTAGTTCATGGTACAGGTTGGCCACTTAGCGGCGATACTAATGGTGGTGCATTTATGTATCACAGTGAAAACAATCAAGTTGTTGTTGGTTTAATTGTTGATTTAAATTACTCAAACCCACATTTGAGCCCGTTTGATGAGTTTCAGCGAATGAAGCACCATCCTGTATTTAAAAACGTACTTGAAGGCGCTGAACGTATTGCTTACGGTGCGCGTGCTATTGCTAAAGGTGGCTTGCACTCATTACCAAAAATGCATTTTGCTGGTGGTTTACTTGTTGGGTGTGATGCAGGCACTCTTAATTTTGCAAAAATTAAAGGTAACCACACCGCAATGAAATCAGGAATGATGGCCGCTGAGGTTATTTTTGAAGCATTGCAAAATGAGTTAGCAAATACCGATTTAACTCATTATCAAACTGCGTTTGAGCAATCGTGGGCATATAAAGAGTTATATCAATCTCGTAACTTTGGCCCTGCTATGCACAAACTCGGTAAATTTTTAGGTGGTGCGTACAATACGCTTGATCAAAACATCTTTAATGGCGCTTTACCCTTTACGTTTAAAGATAATACGCCCGATCACTCTACCCTTGTTGATGCTAGCGCCGCTGACAAAATTGCATACCCAAAACCAGATGGACACCTTAGCTTTGATAAACTCTCAAGTGTGTTTTTATCAAATACTAACCACGAAGAATCACAGCCGTGTCATTTAAAGCTTAAAGATGCGTCAATTCCTATTAACGTAAATTTAGTTAAATTTGATGAACCCGCACAACGTTATTGCCCTGCAGGCGTTTACGAAGTACAAGAAATTGCAAGCAATAAAGAGTTTGTTATTAATGCCCAAAACTGTGTGCACTGTAAAACCTGCGATATTAAAGACCCAAGCCAAAACATTACATGGGTAACACCTGAAGGTGCGGGTGGGCCAAATTATCCTAATATGTAACTAAATTATGCGCTGTATAGCTATATAACTACGTTTTTTACATATAAATTATAAACATATCCTAAATTGCAGGGGCTTCGGCCCCTTTTTTACGTTATGCTAATAGTAGTTTTAATAATAAGAGTGTTATTTATGCCGTCGTCAAAAGTTATTTTTCGTTTTTTAGCAGAGCCTACTGATGTGAATTTTGGTGGTAAAGTTCATGGTGGGGCCGTCATGAAGTGGATTGACCAAGCAGGTTATGCGTGCGCTGCAGGTTGGAGTGGTCATTACTGCGTAACTGTTTCGGTTGCGGGTGTTAAATTTAGACGCCCTATTTTAGTGGGTCAAATAGTCGAAGTAGAAGCTAAAATTGCCCATACGGGTAGAAGTAGCATGCAAATATTTATTCAAGTTAGGTGTGGCGATCCAAAAACGCAAAATATGGTTGAAACAAACCATTGTGTTATCAGCTTTATTGCAATGGATGAAACGGGCTACCCAATAGAAGTGCCTTCGTTTAAAGCAGTGACCGATGAAGACATTAAATTAGAAAATTACGCTATAAAAATGAAAGAAATAGCAATTGAAACAGAAAACTTGCTTCATAAAGTCTAATTAGTAATTTGAATAAAGTAAGGCTATGTAAAAAACTCATTATACTTTGTAAAACATACAACTTATTTTAGAGTACACGATTACACAAAAGTTCACTTTGATTATAAAACACGCTAAACAATGTAAAAACCAATACAAAAGAACTAATTATGGCGTGTTTTTAATCCATTTTAATATTGGCACGCTCGCTGCAAAATATTGGCACGCTCGCTGCAAGTAGATAATTGAAGTTTGATTAATGAAATCAAGCATTTGATTATTTTTTGTAAAGGAGCTATTCAATGATTAAAACACTTTCTCTTTCAGCTATTGCACTAGCAACACTGGGTTTTAACTCTGCAGCACACGCTGATATTTCTGATTTCGATTCTCCACGTATTTATACTGGTATCGGTTACGGTCAATATTCTTTTGAATTTGAAGACAGTGACAACGACACTGACTTTGACGACGATGCACAAATGCTTAAAGGCTATATCGGTACTCAGTTTAACGAATACCTAAGCTTAGAACTTGCTTATCAAAACTTTGATGAAGTAAGTGATATTGACAGCAAAGCTGAAATTGATGGCGTATCGCTTGCCGCACGTTTGGGCTACCCAATAACAGAGAGCTTTTCTGTATATGCAAAAGGCGGTTGGCTTGAGTGGGATGCAGATTACACACAAGATTTACCAGTAGGTGGTGTAACAGCGTCTACAGATGGTGGTGATGCATTTTACGGTGCGGGTATTGAATACGCACTTACAACAAATGTACAGTTTCGTTTAGAGTACGAACGCTACAAACTTGATGACGATATTGATCCAGACATGGATGTAGCATCTGTATCAGTTCAATACATGTTTTAATTAATCTTTAACATGTTTGAAAGGGTAAGCTTAAGAGCTTGCCCTTTTTTGTTTTAGGTCCTTTTTAAATATATTAATACAAAATATAAACCACTCAGTCTAATAAGTGATTTTAAACCGCTTGGTCTATAAGCAATAAACTTACTTACACTAATGCCATAAATACTAAATGCAGGTAGAATAGCGCTCTATTTTATTTGTACCCGAGTACTATGAGCGATTATACCATTTCGGCTATTGGCCACATTGAATCTCCTTATAAACAAAAGTTTGCTATACCTAGGCAGCCTCGTTTAGTGCCACAAGCCAAGGCAAAACTTATTTTTGCACCTGATTTTAATCGCGAAGAGTTTGTACGTGGTTTAGATGAATTTACTCATATTTGGTTGTTATTTCGTTTTCATGAAACGGCCGATAAAGGTTATTCTGCTATGGTGCGCCCACCTCGTTTAGGTGGGAATGAGCGAAAAGGTGTATTTGCTACCCGCGCTACATTTAGACCAAACGCGATTGGTATGAGCGCAGTAAAACTTGAAGGTATTGAATATAAAAACGGACAACTTAGTTTATTACTCGCTGGCATTGATTTACTTGATGGCACCCCCATTATCGATATTAAACCGTACTTACCCTATTCAGATGCAATGCTTGACGCCAGTGCTGGCTTTGCAGATACACGCCCAGAAACACAAATGACGGTTGAATTTAGCCCTCAGGCAATTGAGTTTGTTAATGCGCAAACACAATACCCAGATTTACATGATTTTATAGCTAATGTTTTAAAACAAGATCCCCGCCCTGCCTATAAAAAACAAAAAGACGGCGAGCAAAGCTATGGTATGACTTTGTACAATTATAATATTCGCTGGCAAGTCAATGGCGAGCATAACGTAGTAACAATCATAGAAAAAAACTAAATAACTCACTTAGCGCTTTAGTGTAAAAGCATCCGCTGTTAAACTTAAGTTCTATTAAAAGAACATAATTACTCTATTTCGGAAAAAACATGCGTACAAGCCAATATATACTCGCAACACTTAAAGAAACGCCATCAGATGCTGAAATCGTATCGCATCAGTTAATGCTTAGAGCCGGTATGATCCGTCGCGTCGCTTCGGGTTTATACACTTGGTTACCCTCTGGTTTACGTGTGCTACGTAAAGTAGAAAACATTGTACGTGAAGAGATGGATAAAGCAGGTGCTATTGAAATGCTAATGCCTGTAATTCAACCCGCTGATTTGTGGGAAGAGTCTGGCCGTTGGAATGAATTTGGTCCTGAGCTTATGCGCTTCACAGACCGTCATAACCGTACGTTTGCACTTGGTCCAACACACGAAGAAGTAATAACTGATTTCGTACGTAAAGAAATAAGCAGCTACAAGCAGTTACCTGTTACTTTATATCAAGTACAAACTAAAGTACGCGACGAACGTCGCCCTCGCTTTGGTGTTATGCGAGCTCGTGAATTTACAATGAAAGATGCCTACTCTTTTCACTTAAGTGAAGAGTGTTTAGATGCGACTTATCAAGCGATGCACAAAGCATACTGTAACATTTTTGAGCGTTTAGGCCTTGATTACCGCCCTGTACTTGCTGATACTGGGTCTATTGGTGGTAGCTTATCGCACGAGTTTCATGTACTTGCTGAGTCGGGCGAAGATGCCATTGCATTTAGTGATGGCAGTGATTACGCAGCTAATATTGAAAAAGCAGAAGCACTAGCGCCAAACGATCCACGCCCAGAAGCAAGTAAAGAGTTAAAAGCATTCCCTACTCCTGACGCTAAAACAATTAATGAGCTTAAAAAGCACTACGGTGTAAAACCTCATCGCGGTGTTAAAACCTTAATTGTTTACGGTGCACCTGATGAAAACGATGTACGTGGTTTAGTGGCGCTTGTACTTCGTGGCGATCATGATTTAAATGAATTGAAAGCTGAAAAGCACCCATTAGTAGACTCTCCGCTTGAAATGGCAACAGAGGCAGATATTGTTGCTGCTATTGGTGCAAAACCTGGCTCATTAGGCCCTGTGGGCTTATCTATGCCTATTATTGTTGATAGAGCCGCTAATATCCTTGCTGATTTTGTTGCCGGTGCTAATAAAGACGACGAGCATTACAGCGGTATTAACTGGGATCGTGACGTAACTGATTACGAAGTTGCTGATATTCGTAATATTGTTGAAGGCGATATGAGTCCATGTGGCCAAGGCGTTTTACAAATAAAACGCGGTATTGAAGTAGGTCATATATTCCAACTTGGCACTAAATACTCAGAAGCAATGAAAGCGGGAGTATTAAACGAAGGTGGTAAAAACCAAACCATGACCATGGGTTGTTACGGTATTGGTGTTTCACGTATTGTTGCTGCTGCTATTGAGCAAAACAACGATCAATACGGGATCATTTGGCCACAATCAATCGCGCCATTCGATTTAGCGATTGTTCCAATGAACATGCACAAATCACATCGTATTCCTGATATTGCAAATAACCTTTACCAGGGTTTAAAAGATGCAGGTCTTGATGTGTTATTTGATGACCGTAAAGAACGCCCTGGTGTTATGTTTAATGACATGGAGCTAATTGGTGTACCTTACACGCTTGTAATTGGTGAGCGTAACCTTGACGAGAATAAAGTTGAGCTTAAAAACCGCCGCAC
>NZ_AUTI01000174.1:0-940 GCF_000497995.1 Pseudoalteromonas sp. TB25 | reverse complement strand
GGCGGTTGTCTGGAAATTATTGAGGTAATGGACACTATATCGGGCGAAAAACGCATTCCTAATCCTGTTGAAGTGGTTAACATTGTGGCTATTCAACGAGGGTCAAGTGAGCCTAATCGCATGGTGATTATGTCGGGTGATATAGATTCTCGTGTAAGTGATGTTATGGACTTTACGAGTGATTCACCTGGGGCAAATGATAACGCATCAGGTGTGGCGGGAGTAATTGAAGCTGCTCGTGTTTTAAGTAAATACAAATTTAATGGTTCGGTAGTTTACGCGGCGCTTTCGGGCGAAGAGCAGGGTTTGTTTGGCGGAAAAATATTAACGGCTTATGCGCAAAAGCATGACTGGCAAGTTCATGGCGTTTTAAACAACGATATGATTGGCAATATTACCGGTATTAATGGGGTAACTGATAATACAACTGCGCGTATATTTTCAGAAGGTACCCGTGTTGTAGAAACAAAAGAGCAAGCTAATACTCGCCGCTTTACGGGTGGTGAAGTTGATTCGGCGAGTCGAAATTTAGCGCGCTACATAGATACTATTGCTGACAGATACATTCCTAACCTAGATACAATGCTTGTATATCGATTAGATAGATTTGGCCGTGGTGGGCATCATCGTCCATTTAATGATGCAGGTTTTGCAGCAGTGCGTATTATGGAAACTAACGAGCACTACGATCGTCAGCATCAAGATTTACGCACTGAAAATGGCGTTGAGTATGGCGATACTATTGAAGGCGTTGATTTTGATTATACGGCTAAGTTAACTTCACTTAATGCGGTAACTATGGCATCTATGGCGTGGGCGCCCGCACCGCCAAAAGAAGTTAAAATAAAGGGAGCTGTTACAGCTGATACGTCGTTTTCATGGCAACAAAGCAGTGATGAAAATATTGCTGGCTATAAAATTTATTGGCGTTACACGAGCG
>NZ_AUTI01000173.1:0-939 GCF_000497995.1 Pseudoalteromonas sp. TB25 | reverse complement strand
CCGGCAATTACCGCCGCCGAGGGGGTAAGCGCAAGCTCGATGCTATTTTTAATAACGAGTTTAACCAAGTGCTAGAACAATTTAATAACTATATGTGGGAGCAACCTGCGTAATTAATGCAGGTTTACCTTAACCCTTATATTACAATACCAAATACTGTGAAGCGTTGGCCTTAAGGCTAACCCAAAAATGAAGAGACACTATGAACAACAATGATTTAGTAGCCAAACTTTGGAAAATGTGTGACACCCTGCGCGATGGCGGCGTGTCTTATCAAAACTACGTAAACGAGCTGGCCACATTGCTGTTTTTAAAAATGACCGAGCAAACAGGCACCGAAACCGACTTACTACCACAAGGTATGCGTTGGAACGACCTAAAAGGAAAAATAGGGCTCGACCAACTACAATTTTACCGCAATATGCTGGTACAGCTAGGTAACGACGACCACGCTATTGTGCGTGCAATATTCCAAAACGTAAACACCACTATTACCAATGCAGGGCAGCTTACAGAGCTTGTAACCACAATGGATAGCCTAGATTGGTACGAAAGCGGCGATGGCGAGAATGTTGTTAAAACTCGTGACGACTTTGGCGACATGTACGAAGGCTTATTACAAAAAAACGCCAACGAAACTAAATCGGGCGCCGGCCAATACTTTACGCCAAGGCCACTAATAGAAACAATGGTGCGTTTACTAAAGCCACAACCTCGCGAAATTATTCAAGATCCCGCAGCGGGTACCGCAGGTTTTTTAATCGAGGCCGACAAATACATTAAAAGCCAAACCAACGATTTAGACGACCTAGACGACGAAACCCAAGAATTCCAAATGAAGCGTGCCTTTGTAGGGCTTGAGCTAGTACCCGAAACCCGCCGCCTTGCATTAATGAACTGTTTATTACACGACATTGAAGGCAATGACGAGCTAGGCGG
>NZ_AUTI01000172.1:0-7930 GCF_000497995.1 Pseudoalteromonas sp. TB25 | reverse complement strand
GGTGGTATTGCTGGTGGCTTATATCACTCGCAATCACCCGAAGCTTATTTTGCACATACACCGGGCTTAAAAGTGGTTGTACCGCGTAACCCTTATCAAGCTAAGGGCTTATTACGTGCCTCTATTAAAGATGATAACCCTGTCATATTTTTTGAGCCTAAGCGTTTATATCGTGCATCAACAGGCGAAGTGCCAGAAGAAGATTATAGTATTGAATTAGGCACGGCTGAAGTAGTACAAGAGGGTAGTGATATTACGCTTTTAGCGTGGGGTGCTCAAATGGAGATTATTGAAGAGGCAGCACAGCAAGCAAGCGAGCAAGGTATAAGCTGTGAAGTAATAGATCTTCGTAGTATTTTACCATGGGATGTTGAAACGATTGCTAAATCGGTTATTAAAACCGGCCGTTTAATCGTGAGCCATGAAGCGCCTATAACTAATGGCTTTGGTGCCGAGATAGCAGCAACAATACAACAAGAGTGTTTCTTGCATTTAGAGTCGCCAATTTTACGTGTATGTGGTCTAGATACACCATACCCGTTGGCACTTGAAAAAGAATACGTACCGGATGCACTAAAAGTGTTGGCTGCAATTAAACAATCAATGGATTTTTAGGGGTTACCATGGCTAAAGATTTTATATTACCCGATATTGGTGAAGGCATTGTTGAATGCGAAGTAGTTGAATGGCTAGTACAAGAAGGCGATACCGTATCTGAGGATCAACCAATCTGCGATGTTATGACAGACAAAGCATTAGTACAAATTCCGGCAGTGCATGATGGCGTAATTTCAAAGTTATATTATCTAAAAGGTGAGATTGCTAAAGTACATGCCCCTTTATTCGCTATGGATGTAACTGGTGATAGTACTAGTAATGAAGTAGTCGAAGAGCCAGTTCAAGCTGAAAATCAAACTAATAACAATGCATCTGATGTA
Organism: Pseudoalteromonas sp. TB25; assembly: GCF_000497995.1. NCBI lineage: Bacteria > Pseudomonadati > Pseudomonadota > Gammaproteobacteria > Alteromonadales > Pseudoalteromonadaceae > Pseudoalteromonas > Pseudoalteromonas sp. TB25. The sequence goes on along the minus strand of NZ_AUTI01000172.1, from coordinate 6,992 downwards.
GTTGAGGACTTTATACTACCAGATATTGGTGAAGGTATTGTTGAGTGTGAGATTGTTGATTGGTTAGTCGCAGAAGGCGACGAAATAGAAGAAGACCAAGCGGTTTGTGATGTAATGACCGACAAAGCATTAGTACAAATTCCGGCAAAATATACAGGCACAGTAAAAAAACTATATTACCAAAAAGGTGAAATAGCAAAAGTACATAGCCCGTTGTTTCAAATGACAATTGCAGGCAGTGCAGTAAAGCCAAATGTTGATATAAACCAAGCGGTCGTAAAGGCTCAAACTAATGCCGTCGCTGAAAAAGTTGCCTCTGTTAAAACGCAGCAAGCTGCAAAGGTTATCAATCAAAAAGCGGTTGCGTCGCCTGCAGTTCGTCGTAAAGCACGTGAACTTGATGTTGATTTAACGTGCGTACCAGGTAGTGGAAAAAATGGACGTATTTACAAGCAAGATATTGAAGAGTTTGTAAAAGGCGAAGTGCCAAATACTATTGATACTTCACCGCTTAATAGCGATGCTTCTCAAAGTGCTGTACAAAACCAAACACAGAATCAAAGCGGTGGCGTACGAGTAGAGCAAATTAAAGGTATTAAAGCGGCCATGGCCAAGCAAATGGTAGCTTCGGTTTCAACTATTCCGCACTTTACGTTTAGTGATGAAATCGACTTAACCCAGCTTATAGCTTTGCGCAGCTCCTTAAAAGAGCAGTACAAAGCACAAGGTGTAAAGCTCACCATGATGCCATTTTTTGTAAAAGCACTCTCGCTGGCAATGAAAGAGTACCCTGTACTTAATTCAAAAGTGAATGATGATTGCTCAGAGCTTACCTATTATAACGATCATAATATTGGTATAGCGGTTGATTCAAAAATTGGCTTGTTAGTGCCTAATATTAAATCATGCCAGAGTAAGAGTATTGTTGATGTGGCTAATGATTTAACCCGCTTAACTCACTCAGCGCGAGAAGGGCGTGTTGCCCCTGATGATTTAAAAGGTGGGACAATTAGCATCTCTAATATTGGTGCAATTGGCGGCACTATAGCAACCCCCATCATTAATAAACCAGAAGTGGCTATTGTTGCATTGGGTAAACTGCAGCACTTACCGCGTTTTGATGAAAGTGGCCAAGTTGTGAGTAAAGCTATTATGCAAGTGAGTTGGTCTGGCGATCATCGCGTTATTGATGGCGGCACTATTGCACGCTTTAATAACCTATGGAAATCGTACTTAGAAAATCCTTCGGCAATGATGATGGCAATGAGTTAATAATATAATTGTTTAAACCTGATAAAAAACCAGCAATTTGCTGGTTTTTTGTTTTAAAATAAATTGCTTTATATTAATATTAATTTGTTGAACAAGTTTAATCAACACTCAATGGATTGTGGTTTGATATAGGGATGTTTGAAATAATATTGACTTTTATTTTGTCAATTTATAAACCCCCTCATACTATCTTAATTATAACTCTGCAATTTTGTTTTAATGTAGGTACGAATATCAAATCCACTTATAAAAAATAATAAGGATTACAATGAAAGATCTTTTCTTTTTCGATTCAATGATAACCCCTAAAATAATCACTTTTATCTACTGGCTAATTTTATTTGCTTCATTAGTTTCAGGGATTACTGCTATGTTTACTAGTTATGGTGGTGGCTTTATTACTGGTATTGGCATTATTGTTTTCGGAGCAATTGGTGCAAGAGTTTGGTGTGAGTTTGTGATTGTGTTATTCAAAATAAATAGTAATTTACAAAAAATAGCTGATAAAGAAAATTAATTAAAACCAAGCTCAGCAATAGCTGAGCTTTTTTGTTTATGGCAATTTTAACTTAAAAAGTAAAGGCCATAGCCAACGGCCAAAGCAGGAATAGATGTATACACAGTCGCAATTACAGCCGCTTTGGGTGCCATTGCAATTGCAGGAAATAACGCATCACCATCGTTAGATATTGCATTAGCAGTTAATGTGCTAAATGGAATGATCCCCTGAATATATAACGTAGTAACAATTATTTGCGGACCACAACCTGGTAAAAAACCAATCACCACAGCAATAAGTGGGGCTAAATAAGCATAATGTGCAAACCAGTTTTTTAAATCAAGCCCTGCAATATTTACTAAAATCTCAAACAACATAAACGATGCCACTACCCATGCGGTCACAAAGTGTGTGTCTTGAAGTACTTTAATAATTTTAGAAGGTGGATTACATTCATCGTCTTCTGAGGTTACTTCTTTATAGCTTTCACCTTTAGAAGAATACGCCCATATAGTGACAGTAAATAACGCCATTGCAGCACCAAAAATACTAATACTTGTGCCTGTGTATTTTCCAAATTGATCAAAGTCGACATTAAATGCAATTAAAAAAGCAATAATGAGGCTTGGAATAATAGCGAACATCCAAACGGGTTTGCTTATTTTAATTATACGAGTTGGCAATACTTTAACTTGGTGTTTTTGTTCTTGCTTTGTTGGGCGTAAAAAGTCTTTTGCATGAAGGGCGTTTACTATAACACCACAAAGCGTGCCTACTACTAAGCCAATGGCCATTATGGTTAAACCTTCAGTAGGGCGAGTGGCAAGGAGTAAAAATGCGGCATCTCCCATTGTAGCTGTTAAAACAGCAACAATAGCCCCAAAACTTGCTTGGCCTTTTGTAAACTGGGTAACCACTATTATTGCACCACCACATCCAGGAAGGGCACCTAAAACGGCAGCAAAAAATATTTCTAATACCGGCGATTTAGCACTTAAATAACTAAGCTCTAATTGAGGTAAATGCTCTATGGCGTAGTAATAAATTAATAATGTAGCAGCAACAAATACGCTAACTTGAAAAAAAGCATCACTTAGTGCTGTTATTGTAATTTCACGAAGTGATGGCACAGCTAAGCATACCAGTAAAAAAAGTGGTAATAATAAACGTTTATTTTGGCTAACAAAGCGTTTAGAAGCGGGCGTAATAAATCCTATTTGAGAGAGTAAAATCATACAGTGTTACCAATTAAATAAACTTAGTAACACTGTATATTTTAATTAAATGATAATCAATATCATTTACATCTATTTAAATCGATTACTCTCTTTGAGTTTTTCGATGTTAAACCAATGCTACTTACGTTGAAATTCTGAGCTTGCATTCCACGTTGGCCATTGCTCTTGCTCCGAAATATCAAAACCTACTTTATAAAACAATTGTAAGTCTTGAACAGCACCCGATAAATCCCATTCGTCACGGTAACGATCACACGGTTGATGATAACAACCGCGAAGTACTAAACTCATGCGTTTACGGTAATTAGCTGTCTCTTCGTCAGCTGCGACTGTGCCGCCACCTGCGTACATGGCTGGAATCCCCATATTAGCAAATGCAAAGTGATCAGAGCGGTAATAGCCACCAGATGATGGTTTAGGATCGCCTGATATTGTTCTGCCTTGCTCTTTAGCTGCAGTTGCTAAAAACTCATCCATTTGTGACTTACCAATACCGACCACATTCATGTCTTTTACTTTGCCTAATAAATTTAAGCTATCCATGTTTATGTTAGCGACTGTTTTATTAGCTGCAATCACTGGATTAGCTGCATAGTATTTAGAACCTAGTAAGCCTTGCTCTTCAGCAGTTACTGCTAAAAATGTCATTGAGCGGCTAGGGTGCTTTGGTAATTTAGTAAAGGCTTCAGCTACTTCAATAAGCCCAGCGGTACCCGTTGCGTTGTCGTGAGCACCGTTGTAAATTTGATCGCCTTTACGTGTTTTATCTGTACCTAAGTGATCCCAATGCGCTGAGTAAATAACATGCTCATCTGGTTGCTCGCTTCCTGGTAACGTAGCGATAAAGTTATACGATACTGATTTTTTAATCGTGTTTTTAACATTAACAGAAGCAGTTAAATCGCCCATATCAACATGGTAAGCACCTTTAGCTGCGTTTTCTTTCGCAGTATCGAAATCTAATCCTGCTTTAGTAAAAAGCTCTTTTGCTACGTCAGTTGTAACCCAGCCTTCAACGGCTACGCGGTCCATATTGTTGTTTTCTTTTTGAAAACCAAACTGCTCACCGCTCCAAGAGTTTTCAACTACTGACCATGGGTATGACGCAGGTGCTGTTTCATGAATAATAATTGCGCCAGCTGCACCTTGTCGACTTGCTTCTTCATATTTGTATGTCCAACGACCGTAATAAGTCATTGCGTCGCCAGTAAATAAAGCAGGGTCTTTTGTTGCAAAGCCCGGATCGTTAACCAGCATTACAACCGTTTTGCCCTTAACGTCTAACCCTTCGTAGTCATTCCAATTGTATTCAGGTGCATTAACGCCGTAGCCCACAAAAACAAGTTCAGAATTTTCTATGCCTTCTTGTGCGCTAATGCGGCTGCTACCCATAACCATATCTTTTTTATATTGATAGTCTTTACCACCAATACTTAATACCATGTTTGCATCAGCCTCAAGCGACACAAGTGGAACTTCTTGTAAGTAGCTGTCGCCATTACCTGGCTCTAAACCTAGGGCTTTAAACTGCGCAGTTAAATAATCAAGCGTTAGCTTTTCGCCAGGTGATGAAGGAGCACGGCCACCAAACTCATCCGATGCGAGCACTTTTACATGTTTAGCCAGTTCATCAGCTTGAATACTGTTATAACCATTTGTTACATCAGTAGGGGTAATACTTGTTGTTGCGCAACCTGCTAAAACAGCAGTAGCGAGGAGTGTGAGAGAGAAATAATGTTTCATGTCAGCTCTTTTTTTGTTTTAAGTTGTGATTAGTATATTAACTTCTATTAAGCAGAACCAGTTTTTGCGGTAAACTTCTCGTAAATTATAGGCATAAATTGTTAAAGGTTTAAATGAAGCGTTTTACTCCCCCCGAGCAGTGGCAAATCAGTAGTTTAGAAACAGGTGCATTTGCGCATTTACGTGAGCTATTTAAAGTTAACGAACTAACAGATTGGCCGGCGCCGCAGTGGTTTTCTCCATTTTTAACTGCTATTAATGAGAATAATATTCCTATTACTTTTGAAGATGATGCAAAGGTAGACTTTGGCCAGCGGTATTACGAGCAAGTAATTTTTGAAACGGGTGTTGTACCTACACGAAGTAAAAATTGGCATGACTTATTTGGTGGGTTTATATGGTGTTTATTTCCAAAAACCAAAGCGTTAATAAACCATAGACATGTGCAAGATATAGCTGAGCATGGACTGCAACAGCGTACTAAGCATCGTAATGCACTAACGCTTTTTGATGAGTGTGGTGTTGTATTAGCTATAAGTGAGAGTAAATGGCAGCAGTGGCTTTGCGATCACCAATGGAAAACTGCATTCGTTGAACACAAACATGAGTGGGGTAAAACAATAAAACCTTTTATGTTTGGTCATGCTAATTATGAAATGCTAACAAAGCCTTATATAGGTTTAACGGGTAAAGCGTTATTTGTTTGTGTACCGAATGAAATATTTTGTAAAGATTTAGTAACTCAATACCAGTACCTTGACCAAGCCCTTTATGAGATGATTAATACAGATAACTGCTTAGCCGATAACAAAAAGCTTTCACCGCTGCCTTTATTAGGTGTGCCAGGCTGGCATGACGAAAACAAAGATGACTCTTTTTACAACAATACAGATTATTTTAGAGCGAAACGAAGGATGCGAACATGATAGAAGTTGCTGGGCTTAAAAAGAAATTTAAGCTAACTAAAGATCACAAAAAAAATAAAATAGACGACATCGATCCTCGTGAAGATAAAGACTACTTTCACTCAGTACGAGACGTTAGTTTTAGTTGCGCTAAAGGTGAGGTACTTGGATTGCTCGGCCCAAATGGTGCGGGTAAAACGACGACACTGAGAATGATTTCAACCGCGTTAAAGCCCGATGAAGGCTCAATAACGATTGCCGGAAACGATATTGTAAAAAAACCGCTACTGGGCCGTAAGTCTATTGGATTTTTATCAGGCTCTACGGGGTTGTATGGCCGCTTAACTGTAAAAGAAAACATAGAGTATTTTGCAAAGCTTCATGGCATGAACAAAAGCGATATTGCATCGCGTTGTGATGAGCTATTTACATTGCTAGACATGCACAAATTTGTAGATAAACGGGCAGAAAACCTTTCAACGGGGATGAAGCAAAAAGCAAATATAGCGCGTGCAGTTGTTCATCGGCCAGCAGTTGTGGTACTTGATGAGCCAACAACGGGCCTAGATATTATGACCACACAAACCGTTATTAAATTTATCAAAGGTTTAAAGGCGCAAGGGACGCCTGTTATTTTCTCAACCCATCATCTAGATGAAGTAGCCCTTTTATGTGACCGTGTCGCTGTAATTAACGAAGGAATTAGCTGTTTTGACGGGACAGTAGAAGAGTTTAAACAAGCAGGTAATAGTGATGAGCTTAATCAAGCGTTTATGAATATATTAACGGAGAAACATGATGTTTGAGGTATTTAAAAAGGAATTAAGAGAGTTATTACGCGATAAAAAAACGCTATTATTTGTTGTCGCGCTTCCTGTTGCTATATTTCCGTTATTGTTTGCCGTAATGGCATTTATAAGCTCGCAAGCTGCAATGGACGCTGAGCAAAAAGTAAATACTTACGCGATAATCAACGGTGAATACGCACAAGAGTTTACAGATAAAGTGTTTTATCACAAAAGTTTTGAGCTTTATAAAGGGGATAAAACCTTTAACAATATTGATGAGCTTAAAGCAGGTGTAATCGCTGGCGATATTGATATGGGTATTTATTTACCAAGTCATGCTGTGCAAACATTGAACGATGGAAAACAAAGCCAGTGGCAGGTTGTTTTTAACGATTCAAAATCTATCAACTTTTTATTCGAACGCGTTAAAGAGCTCGCAAAAGAATACAGTGACGTGCTGCAAACTCAAAAGCTAATCAGTTTTGGTATTGAAGAGTCTGTTCAAAAATCTATTCTTAATCCAATTGAAGTCATAAAAGTAGATACC
>NZ_AUTI01000171.1:0-777 GCF_000497995.1 Pseudoalteromonas sp. TB25 | reverse complement strand
GTAATCGCTGCGAATACCGTTGCCTACGAAACCATATACGCCCTCGGGGCCAGTAATACCTGTTGCGTATGTGGTGCTGTGGCTAATAGTGAAAAGGTAGTACTTGCCATCTTGTTGGTAGATCTGCGGTCGTTCAGTCTGATCGGTGACACAGTTTGCAGATAGAATAGGCGGCAGAAATTCCCACTCGGTTAGGTCGTCGTTCGTAGCCCTTGCCAGACCGACGTTACCGATCTGAAAGGGCGCACCCGATGCATTCACTTGGGTTACGGTTTCTGCATAAGGGTCGCCGTCCCGGTAGCCAAGGTCGTCCGCATCACACTGTGCAGTTGTCCGGTCCATGGCCGAGTTGCCCTCAAATACCATATAGGTCTCACCTGGATGAGCCGGATCTTCGAAAGTAAACGGGTCGCGGAAGTTATAGTAAGGGTTTTGCTCAGCATTTTGGTAGTAAGTGCCGTCAGCCTCGAGTAGCGACGTAACCTTGTTGAAACCGGTGAATCTCACGCCGTGTTTATTAGCATGCACATGGCCTACGCTTAGCGCGAGCCGAGAGTCGTAAGGCTTGATGTCCGGTCCACCGTCTTGATCACGGTAGAAGGCAACATCTGTGAAAAATAACTTTATTTCGCCACCCGGAAAAATACGCGCCGAGCCTGACCACTGGGTCTGGTGGCTGTAAGACTGGTCTTCGAAAATTTCACCGGTGACACCTTCATCGAACACGAGACCACCATAGGTCCAACCACCATTTTCGGGGCGTTGGTCAGCGGAAAT
>NZ_AUTI01000170.1:0-7351 GCF_000497995.1 Pseudoalteromonas sp. TB25 | reverse complement strand
TTGGTCGAGCCATGGATGCAAAAAGAGAAGCCGGTGGCGTGGTTGACTCCATTTCAGCAGAAGATATTGGTAAATTTCCTGACACAAATTTAGCCGAGTCTTTGCAACGTATTACTGGGGTTTCAATAGACCGTTCAGGCGGCGAAGGGCAGCTTATTACGGTGCGTGGTTTTGGCCCGCAGTTTAATACTGTACTAGTAAACGGACGCCAAATGGCATCAGAGAATCAAAGCCGTGCATTTAGCTTTGATACCATTGCATCAGAATTGGTTAAAAGCTTAGATGTATTTAAAACCTCAACAGCCACTATGCAATCTGGTGGTATTGGCTCAACAGTAAACGTTAATACGGCACGTCCATTTGCGATTAGTGGCTTTAAAATAGCGGGTAGTGTTAAAGGTATTTACGATGAAAATAGTGAAGAAACCACACCTGAGATTTCTGGCTTAATTAGTAATACATTTAATGATGACACACTGGGTTTGTTGTTTGCCGTTTCTCGTCAAGAACGCGAAACACGCTTAAATCAGGCACAGGTAGACGGCTGGTTAGAAAACGTGGGCGTCCCAAATCCTCAAACTCAAAGCGGGCAAGCATACACCGGTAATATTTTCTCGCCACGTAATTACGATCATAAAGTTACTACAGAGACACGTACACGCACTAATGCAAATTTAGTTATACAGTATGCACCTTCAGATGATTTAGTTATCACTGCTGATGCGCTCTATTCAGATTTTGATGTAGAAGCAGACACAACGTCTTACGGGCACTGGTTTACAGCGCCAAACTTAGAAGGCTTTGGTGATGCTGCAGGCCCAACCGTTGATGAAAATGGCACTGTGGTTGATTTATATCAAGAGGTAGGTCTTGCCACCGATATGCACGCTAAAAAGTTTGATCGTTTAACCAACTCTAGCGCATTAGGTTTAAACTTTGATTGGCATGTAAACGATAACTTAAATATGAAGTTTGATTTGAGCCACTCAAAAGCCAAGCGTGAGGCTAATAATGGCGGTGGCGATCAGCTATCGTTGATTGGCTATGCTAACCGAGTTCGATTTGAAGTGGATGGCGGTATCTTACCTTACGCGAGTGAGTTTGCCTCTGCTAACCCTAACATTTATAGCGGCCAGCAAGAGCTGGACGGTGTTGCTTATAACCCTGCAGTTGCACCTGATGGCGTATCAAATCATTTAGATACAGCCAACAGCCGTGCACACGTAATGCTTCGCCGTGGTTGGGCTGTAGAAGATACTGTGGATCAGTTTCGTTGGGATAGCATTTGGCATAACGATGGCAGCTCAGGCCTAGTTTCGGTTAAATTTGGTACTATGTATTCAACTGAAACTAAAAACCTTGATCGTTGGGACAACGAAGGCGTAGGTATTCACTGTACCTTTTGTGGTTACCCAGATGACCCAAGTATGGATGGCTTAGCGCAATTTGTATTTGACGCAGGAGATGACTTTTTAGGTGATGTGAGCGGCAGCGGTCGTATGCCAACGTCATGGCTTGCACATGATGGAGAGGCAAACTTTGCGTACCTTGAGCAAATAGCTGCGGCGAATGGTCAGCCTATTAGTTTTGATGCAGTTAAACGTAATAAGTCGTTTGAGATAACTGAAGATACTTTCTCGTTTTATACAGAATTTGATTTTGAAGCTGAACTTGCAGGCATGCCTTTATACGCAACAGCGGGCTTTAGATATGAAAGCACCGATGTAAAAGTAAAGGGCACAGATGAGCCGGTTAGCGCGTTAACTATCTTAGATAAAACAGAAATGCTTGCTAATTTCGGCGCCGTAGAAAATATTTCAGCAAGTTCAGATTACGAAGCGATTTTACCTAACTTTAGCGTAAAGCTTGAAATAAGCGATGAGCTAATAGCACGTGCTGCTGTATCACAAACAATTACGCGACCAACACTCGATAGTATGTCGCCTGTAACAGTAATTGAAACAACGCGCCAAGGGGGCAATTTAACATCAAGCTCTGGTAACCCTGCGCTTGAGCCATTTACCTCTGATAACTTAGATTTATCATTAGAGTGGTATTACGCTGATGCCAGTTATTTATCCGCTGGTTACTTTAGAAAGAATGTTGCTAACTTCATTATCAATACCACTGAAGATTTAACCTTTGAATTGTCTGACGGCGGATTGTTGACTGACCCCTCAACAGGTAACGATGTAGATAACCCTGACGCTGCTGACTCGACGGCTGTATTTACAAACACATTACCAAATAATAGCGAATCGGCGATTGTTGATGGCTGGGAAATAGCCTTACAGCATAGTTTTGATAGTGGCTTTGGTTTTATGGTTAATGCAACATTTGTTGATAGTGATGCAGAACTAGACCCTGCAGATATAACTCAAGTATTTGCATTAACAGGCTTAAGCGACTCTTATAATGTGGTTGGCTTTTATGAGAATGGCCCATTTCAGGCGCGTTTAGCCTATAACTGGCGCGATAGCTTTGTACAGTCACTAACACAGTTAAATGGTGATGGTGTGACGATAGTTGAAGACTATGCACAATTCGATGCCAGTGGCAGCTATGATATTACCGAAAATGTATCGGTGTTCTTTGAGGGTATAAACTTAACCGAAGAATACGTACACAAACGTGGTCGCTTCTCTAATCAATTACTAATGGTTGAAGATAGCGGGCGACGTTTTGCGTTAGGTGTTCGTGGAAGTTTCTAACTTAAATAATAAAAGTGGCTTTTACATTTAGTAATAGCCACTTTTTAAATATGCCTTTATAGGTAACAAGCATGAACCAGCAAAATAAAGAAATAAAAACAGTGGTTGTCGTTGGTGGTGGTATAGCAGGCTGGCTAACAGCTGGTCGATTAGCGGCGGACCATAAAAGTAATACCCCCGATGGTCTTAATGTTGTGCTAGTTGAATCTCCAAATGTACCAATTATAGGTGTTGGTGAAGGCACTTGGCCTACCATGCGTAGTACATTAATAGCACTTGGTATTAGCGAAACCGATTTTATACGCGAGTGTGAAGCAAGCTTTAAGCAAGGAGCAAAATTCGCCAAATGGGTGGATGGCAGCGATGATGATTTTTACTATCACCCATTAGTTCTGCCGCAGGGCTTTTCAAAAACCGATATGGCAGGGCATTGGTTAAATAACACAGCAGAGTCAACGTCTTTTTCAAACGCAGTGTGTTACCAAGAAGCTATTTGTGAGCAAGGGCTTGCCCCTAAAACAATTCGTACACCAGAATATGCTGCTATAGCCAATTATGCCTACCATTTAGACTCTGCAAAATTTGCCGTTTTTTTACAAAAACATTGTACGCAGCAGCTAGGCGTTAAACATATTTTAGCTGATGTAACGCAGGTCAATAGTGCTAAAAATGGCGATATTGCAAGCGTTACTACAAAGCAACAAGGTGAAATTAGCGGTGATTTATTTATCGATTGCACTGGTTTTTCATCATTGTTATTAGGCGAGCATTATAAGGTTCCTTTTCAGCCCTGCGATGATGTGCTGTTTATTGATACCGCCTTAGCAGTGCAAGTCCCTTATGAAGATGAAAATGACAGTATTGCATCTCACACAATTTCAACAGCGCAAGAAGCGGGCTGGATATGGGATATAGGATTACAGCATCGCCGTGGGGTGGGCTATGTGTACTCCAGTAAGTACAGTACCGAGTCGCAAGCAAGGGAAAAGCTTAGAGAGTATGTAGGCGATAAAATAGAGTCGTTAACAATTAGAAAAATCCCTATTAAAAGTGGCCACCGCTCACATTTTTGGCAAAACAACTGTGTTGCGGTTGGGCTTTCGGCTGGTTTTTTAGAGCCACTAGAAGCTTCTGCATTGGTATTAGTAGAAATGTCAGCACAAATGATCAGCGAACAACTTCCCCATACCCGGGATATTATGGATATTACCGCCAAACGCTTTAATGAGACGTTTACCTATAGGTGGGGAAAAATAATCGACTTTTTAAAGTTACATTATATTTTATCTACCCGTGACGATAACGCATTTTGGAGCGATAACAGAGACCCTAAAACGATTCCTCAAAGCTTACAAGATCTAATGAAACTATGGCAATACCGCGCCCCTGCTGATCACGACTTTACAAGTAACAATGAGGTGTTTCCAGCTGCGAGTTATCAATATGTTTTATATGGTATGGGCTTTAGAAGTGACTACAGCACAACTGCCTATATGCTTGAAGACACTGTTTTTGCTAAAAGTCAGTTTGATAAAAATAAGAGCATGATAAACCAAGCTGTAACTAACTTACCTAGTAACCGAGAATTATTAAATAAAGTTAAGAATCATGGTTTTAGCACTATTTAGCTTAAAAATTTACACATAAAAACAATAAAGAGACACACATGGAAAATTTAGTCGCATTAGAACAAAGTGCTCATCAGCACATAAAAATAGACACACAAAAGGCACAATCACACGCAGAAAACATTAATATGGTTCCTGTTGTTATGGCAGAACTTAATCAAATTGCTGTTCAGCAGCCTATAGTTTTTGCAAAAAACTCAGAAACAGGGGAGTTTACACTCAATGCTTTATTAGGCTTTGAGCAACATGAGAACTTGTTTTATCAGAACTCGCAGTGGCAGGGTGTGTATTTACCGCTTCAATTACAGCGTCAGCCATTTTTTGTTGGTGATACTCATGCGCAGCAAACTCAATACCCTGTGTGTATTAATTTAAATAGCCCAGCAGTCGTTAATAATCGATCGCAAAGCCAGAATAATTTAGAACCAATTTATACCCAAAGCGCAGAAGAAAGTAGCTATTTCAAACAAATAAAGCAGTGTTTAGGGCATTTACTACAGGGCGAAATAGACAATAAAAAGTTAATTGATACCTTGTTACAGCATGATCTACTGCAGCCATTATCGCTTGAGGTAACGTTTCAGAACAGTCAAAAAACAAAGTTAAACGGCCTATACACTATTAACCAAGAAAGACTCGCACAACTTAATAGTGATCAAATTACACTTTTACATCAAAGCGCTTTATTACCCGCTATTTATACTGTTATAACCTCACTTGGCCAAATATACCCATTGATAGAGCGTAAAAATGCAGTGCTTAATTTAACCGATGATTGATTTTAAACTAAACGAAAATATGGCGTTACACATACATACTGTAGGGGAAGAGAAAACCCCTATTATTGTTATTGATGATTTCGTAAATAATGTAGATGCGCTTATTAATTTTGCTGTGTTTTCTCAAAATGCGAGGGAAACATTTTGCGCACAAGAAAGTGATTTTTACCCAGGAGTAAGAAAAGCAGCACCGCTTAGTTATATCGAGCGGTTAAAAGCGCTTGCGCCAATTATTAATTCACACTTTGATATGGCGGATAAAAGCGAGTTCGATGTAATTCTTTCTGCTTTTTCAATTGCATGCACTGAGCCTGATAAGCTCAGGCCAATACAAATGCTCCCTCATTTTGATACACCTAATATAAATCAACTTGCTATAGTGCACTTTTTATGTGATGAAACTCATGGTGGCACTTCATTTTATAAGCATAGAGCCCTAGGGTACGAACGTATAACAAAAGAGCGGCTTATGCTTTATAGGCAAGCTATTAAGCAACAAGCCATGGCGCAAAAGCTTCATAAAAATCCACAATATATAAATGGAAGTACAACTTTGTTTGAGCAAGTTTACAGTGTAGAGGCAAAGCTAAATCGCGCAGTTATATACCCAAGTAACTTATTGCATTCCGGTAATATAAACGCGTCTAATGGTTATGCCTGTGACCCAGTTAATGGGCGTTTAACTATCAGTAGCTTTGCTGTTTTACGCTAGCTTTTTTATTACCGACTAAAACTCTCAAAGTACTCTTTTTGCAATTCTATAGTAAGCGCTTTAGGGCGAATGTATTGTACTAGGCTGTATACTTCTTCTTTTGTGTAACCTGCCGAATTTAAAATAAGCGCAGCGACCAAACCTGTGCGGCCTGTACCGCCTTTACAATGTATGGCAATGGTTTGTTTGTGTTGTATGGCCTGTAATATGTCGGTTTTGTGGGTGTTCCAGCTTGATGTAAAAGGCTGTTTGGGTGCTTCGTCGTCATTTATAGGTAAATGAAACCAGGTTATATCGTGCTTATTGCACTCACTATTAATTGTTTGTACGTTGTTTTTTTCAAGTTCTTTTTGCGGCATAAGTGAAAGCAGCATGTGAGTGCCAGCAGTTTTTAATGTGGCGATTGAATCCGCTAAGTTTTGTGTTTTTGTGCCAGGGCAGGGCGTAAAAATAATATTTGCGCCGTTATTAAGTGATAAAACATCGTATGGGTGCGCGCTCATGGTAAGTCCTTTATTTTTAATGAATTTGCTTTAATAAGCTCACTATAGCGTGTTTTAGTTACAAGTTTAAGATTGAATAATAAGCATAAATGCTGGATACTGTTTTTATATACAGTTATGGCGATATTATGAAAAAAGAATTACCAGCAAAATACTATTTAGCGCATTTTAGAGAGCTTATTGAGTTTGTAACTAGTAAATGTATGCATTTACTTGAGCCCAAACACAGCGAATTTATTAGTAAAATTAACCAGCTAGATGAGCAAAGCCAATGCATGTTGGCGCGTGTGTACTCGCGAAAGCCTTATTTAGTGCAGGCGCAATCGCTTAATTATGAAGAAATAACCTCGCCGCATCAGGCTATTTATACGCTAAAAAAAGCCGGTATTTTATTTGAGCCAAACGAGCAGCATTATTCGCAGCTTTTAGCGCACTTAACTAAGCCTTCTTTGGTTGAGTTGCTAAGTAATTACAGTGAGCAAATAAGTTTTAAAAAGAGTGCCGCTAAAGGCGCGCTGGTGGATATTGCGCGTGAGTTTTTTAAAGCACGCCCACAAGAGCTTGCGCCACTTTATAGCCAGTATGTAATTAATAACCGCAGTGATTACTACGAGTATTTTGAGTTTTTATTTGCAGGTAAACTAAGCAGTGGAGATGTGAATCATCAAAACCGTTTTGTAATGCGAGACTTAGGCTTAACCGCTACGCGCGAAGGACACAGCGAGAGCTTGTCGCGTTTTGAAACACTTGACGAAGCGCAATCAAACTATTTATTAAACCGTTACCGGTTAGCATTTAAAAATATTACAGATGAGAGCGACTATGTTGCTTTAGCGTCACAGGTTTTAGTGCAAGCTGCACATGGTGCAATTGCCGTTGTATTAAAAAACAAACTATTAGTTAGGCTTTATAGGCAGCTAAAAACAGTTGATAGCGAACTTGCTTTTAGTTTACTTGAAGGGTGCGTGGATGATAGCGAAGCACAAGAAATTCAAATAAGAGAGCAATACAGGCTTGG
>NZ_AUTI01000169.1:0-6949 GCF_000497995.1 Pseudoalteromonas sp. TB25 | reverse complement strand
CTAGCGCCAATTTTGCTGCTGGCGATAACGAAGGCACATTTACTGTACCGCCTTACACATTAGCTGTATTTACTAAAAACCAAGGTGAGAGCCAAGGTGCTGGTTTAAGTGCAAATGCGACAGTGGGTGCACCTGATGTAGTACCTTATGGCAGCACCGCTGTGTTTGTGCGCGGGACTTTAAACGACTGGGGCACACGCGATGCATTTGAATATATTGGCGATGGTGGATACCGTATAGCAATTGCACTGAGCGCTGGCGATTACGAATTTAAAATTGCCTCTGAAGATTGGTCTACGGTTGATTTTGGTGCGCTTACTGACGCTGATAAAGATGTAGTTGAAAACCAAAGCGGGCCATTAACGCGCTCAGGTGCAAACATGACATTTAGCGCTGCCATTGATGCAACCTATGTATTTTCGCTTGATGCTTCAAACCCTGAAAATCCAACGCTTACTTTATACAACGAAGAGCCATTTGTAGGCACTGCTATCTATGTGCGCGGTACGCTTAATGATTGGGGAGTAACCGATGAGCTAAGTTATAAAGGTAAAGGCATTTACACCTTTACTAAAACACTGAGCGCTGCAAGCTATGAATTTAAAGTAGCGTCAGAAGATTGGAGCACGGTTGATTATGGATCGGCTGAGGGAGATGCCAGTGTTATGGTTGGCACTGCAGAGCAGTTGTCGGTTGCGGGCGCGAATATGACCATCGACATTGCAGAAGAAGGTGAATACCAGTTTATATTTGACGCCAGTGATTTAAATAACGTATCGCTAAAAGTACTCAACGCTGAAATGTTTGCACAAACAACGGTATTTATTCGTGGCAGCTTAAATGACTGGAGTACTGATAACCCACTGATGTACGAGGGTGATGCAATTTACTCTACATCAATAGAGTTAGAAGCAGGTGACTACGAATTTAAAGTAGCGTCTGAAGATTGGAGTACCGTTGATTACGGTGGAGCAGGCGATACGCCGGTAGTGGCAATTGATGAACTAACACTACTTGAAGCCGTAGGTGCCAATATAGCACTAAATATTACCGAACAAGGTACTTACTCCTTCAAGGTAATAGGTCCAGATAGAGAGAATGTGAGCATACTTATCAACAAACAGTAGCGGTTATATTTTCCCAGATCTAAGCCGAGCATAGCCCTGTATGCTCGGCTTTTTTTGTATGTACATAAGTGTGTGAAAGTATATTTGAATGCTAATTATAAATGTTTGGACTAAATTGCATTCAATATTAGATTGGCGTACTTTTATAAATCCCCAACCATACAAAAGAAAGCTAATGAGTAACTTAACCTTAAAAAGTGCTAATTTTGATCCTAAAGTAAAACAATACTGGATGGTTACTGCCTCGCTATTTGCAATGTTGGCTCTTGTTACTATACCGCTTATACCTATCATTTTACTTATTGTATGGCTGGTGGGCGGACGAATACTCGCAGCTATGTCGGCTGGCTTATTACCACAAAAATTGGTAGTTAAACGTGGCATATTATTTAAAGAAGAAAAATCTATTCCGCTTGAAAAAATAACAGATGTAGGGTTAAGCCAAGGGCCGCTCATGCGAATTTTTGGATTATATCGTTTAAGCTTTGAAACAGCAGGGCAGTCAGGAAATGGTGCTTTAGTGTCTTTGCTTGGTGTGGTTAATGCGAGTGAGTTTAGAGAGGCGATACTTGAGCAAAAAGATGTATTGGCTAATCAAGGTAAAACGTCGCAGCAGGCAACAGAGCAAAGTGAAAAAGAGCTACTGAGAGCACTTACTTATAGCGTTAAAAATATTGAGCAGATGCTACTTGTTTTACTTGATGAAAGGCAGCAAAAGTAACTTGTTTGAACTTGTAATGCTTATAAGGATATTTTTATGAATACGGAAATAGAAAATATATTTAATAATTATCCTGAGATAGTAAAAAGTAAGCTTATAAAATTACGAGAGTTAATTTATACCGTAGCACAAGAGCAAAACTTAGGAGCTGTTGAAGAGTCTTTAAAGTGGGGAGAGCCAAGTTATAACACAATAAATGGCAGCCCCATTCGCGTAGGCTTTAAGGGCTCCTCGTGTTATTTGTTTTTTCATTGCCAATCAAAGCTAGTAAGCACATTTAGAGAGTTGTATTCCCACACTCTCACCCTTGAAGGTAACCGGGCAATTGTATTTAATAGTGAAAAGCCATTACCAGAGTACCCAGTTAAAGAGTGTATTAAATTAGCACTGACTTATCACAAAGTTAAACGCCTACCTTTACTAGGCGCATCATTATAAGTATTCAGTTGATGTTTAAAACACACTACATATTTGGTTTGCGTCACAGGTAATAACGGTTACGTTTTCATAACCCACACGCGTTAACGCTTCTGCTCCCAACGTTGCGCGCGCACCACTTGCGCAGTGCACGTAAATAGGGCGAGCTGCGTCTTTTTCTATTTCCATCAGTTTCATCTCGAGTAATCCACGCGGAATATTTATAGCGCCGGCAGCCGATTTTGTCGCGTGCTCTGCAGGTTCTCGCACATCAATAAGTAAACCTTTATTTTGTTCAAGCTCGAGTTTTGCTTGCGCTGCGTCAATACGGCGTTGGTTAGGTGTGATAATTTTTAGTAAGTCAGGGATTGATGTAAGCATTAGTTTGTAAATCCTCTTTTTCTTAAAAAAGACATTAATAGGTGCTACTTGGTATAAGTAGGTTGAATTGAGTTAATACTTATAAATAACGTTAAAAACTGAAAGTTACTTTATATAAAGTAACTTAATAGTGCGGATACTGCTACAGCACTTCCGCCGATTAATAAAATGGCATCGCTAGTTTCATGGTCATCTTAATATTAGTAAAACCTAATGTTAATTATATTAGAACTTACTAATGTAAAAGTCTATACTTAAAAAGGTATTAAAAAAGAGAAATAATAAAAATGAATATTGAACAACTAGCTGTCAACGCAGAGCAAGCCGAACAGTTTTTAAAATTAATGGCTAACAAAAATCGCTTAATGATTTTATGTAGTTTATTACAAGGTGAGCAAAGTGTAGGTGAGCTAAATAAAAATGTACCTTTAGCACAGTCAGCGTTATCTCAGCATTTAGCAAGTTTACGCAAGGCAGATATGGTTGCTACTCGCAGAGAAGGGCACACTATTTATTACTCGTTGACCGACCCAAAAGTTGAGTCGATCATTGCTTTGCTATATGAGTGGTTTTGCCGAGCAGAAAATACTAAATAAACGTAGCTATTTCATCGAGTGATTTTTTATCCAGTGCATGAGCAGGTATTGTTGCATCATCACTTGGGTAGCCTGTAATAAGTAGCATGTATGGGCGTTCGTTATCTTTATCGCGATTACATATGTCGGTCAAAAAACTCATTGGCTTTGGAGTATGAGTAAGGGTTGCCAAACCACTGCGGTGCAAAGCTTGAATTAAAAAGCCGGTAGCTAAGCCAACAGACTCATGCACATAATAATTCGTATTTTTATCATCGGTGCTTACGCCGCCCTTTTTTTGACTAAATACAGCTATAAGCCAAGGTGCATGCTCTAAATAAGGTTTATTGGCGTCGGTACCTAACGGTTTTAGCGCATCTAACCATTCTTCACCTGCTCTGCCTTCGTAAAAAGAACGCTCTAATTTTTCTGCGGCTTCTCTTATTTGTTTTTTTACATCGCTACTGTTTATAGCCACAAAATGCCAAGGCTGATGATTCGCTCCACTTGGTGCTGTGCCAGCTGCTTTTATACATGCTTCAATAATATTTTTTGGTACTGGGCGATCGCTAAAGCTGCGAATGCTATGGCGGCGTTGGCTGGTTTGTAAAAACTCGTTAGCACGATTTAGCATTTCTTCATGTGGATATTCTATAAAGTCATTTAACGGCTGGCTTTGGTGATCTTGCATGGCTTTTCGCTTCTTATAAAAAGTATATGTGGTTTTTATACCGAGTGAATACAGTACAGGCAAGTGTTATGAGTTTAAAATATGTTTATTTGTTGTTACAAATTTAACCAGCAAGTAACTTATGTTCCTATTTTCCTTGTGGTATAAAACATTATAAAAATAATTACTCATATTCAAGGAAGTAAAAATGCTATCAATAACAGGGTTATCTAAAACCTACGATAACGGCGTACATGCACTACAAGGTGTTGATTTATCTATCGGTAAAGGGATGTTTGGATTGCTTGGGCCAAATGGCGCAGGTAAATCATCGCTTATGCGTACCATTGCAACACTGCAGTCGGCTGATTCAGGTTCAATTACTTTTGATGGCATTGATGTATTTAAAGACCCACAGGCACTGCGCCAACGCTTAGGTTACTTACCACAAGATTTTGGTGTGTACCCGCGTGTTAGTGCTTACGACTTACTGGACCATATGGCTGTTTTAAAGGGTATTCATAATAAAGCAGAGCGTAAAGAGTCGGTTGAAGGATTACTTGCGCACACTAATTTATATCAACATCGCTCAAAAGCGGTCAGTGGCTTTTCGGGCGGTATGCGCCAGCGTTTTGGTATTGCACAGGCATTACTGGGTGACCCTGATTTACTAATAGTTGATGAGCCAACAGCGGGGCTAGACCCAGAGGAACGTAATCGTTTCCATAACTTATTAGTAAGCTTAGGCGAGCAAAAAGTAGTTATATTATCGACCCATATCGTTGAAGATGTTGCAGAGCTTTGCCCAAATATGGCGGTGTTGGCTGGCGGTAAGATTTTACTAGAAGGTAACCCAATAGCGCTTACCGATAAGCTCCAAGGCCAAATTTGGCGCAAAGCCATGAGCCAAGAAGAAGCGCTAGAGCTTGAACCGCAGCTGCCTGTTATTTCAAAACGCTTATTTGCTGGGCAAACCATATTACATGTATTAGCCAATGAAGCCCCTGAAGGTTTTGAGCTCAGCAGTGCAAACCTAGAAGATGTGTATTTTTCTACGTTGCTTAATCATCGTAACAGCCAAGTAGCATAAGGGGGCGCTATGTTTTTTAATATGCTCGCGTTTGAGCTGCGCTATTTTATGCGTCAGCCTTCGTTTTATGTGACCTCATTAATATTCTTTTTTATGGCGTTTTTTATAAGCTCCAGTAGTAAGTTTCCGTTAGGTGGGGCTAATGTTCATATGAACTCGCCTTATACCATTATGGTTTTAACGGTTACCTTTTGTACGCTTGCTATGTTTTTAGTGGTTAACTTTGTTGCAAGCTCAGCGATTCGCAACAGCGAGACCAAAATGGATGAGCTGGTGTTTAGTAAGCCCGTTAACCCGCTTGCTTATCAATCAGGGCGTTTTTTTGGTTCTTACTTAGTTGTACTTATTGTGTTTTTAAGCGTGCCACTAGGCGTATTTTTGGGATCTCACTTTGGCTTGTTGGTTGGCTGGCTCGATAGCGAGCTAGTAGGCCCCAATAAGTTTATATATTACGCAGCGCCTTTTTTATATTTAGCAGTGCCAAGCTTATTGGTCCTCAGTGCTATTTTTAATAGTGTGGCGGTCTATTTTAAAACCATGATGGCGGTATATGTAACGGCCGTGGTGGTTTATATAACCTACCAATTGGCGAGTATCTATTTTGATGATTTAGCGTTTAGAAATATTGTTGTTTACGCAGACCCATTTGGCACAGGGTCGTTAATTGACTTAACCCGTTACTGGACTGTAAGTGATAAAAATACTGAAGTGTTAACGCTTTCGGGCGATTTTTTAATTAACCGTATTTTATGGGTAGCAATAAGTTTAGCGATGTTTTTTGGCCTCGGAAAGTTAGGTAATCGCGTAGTCACTAAAAAACAGAAAAAGCAATTTGCTGTCTCTACGTTTGTAAAAAATAAACAAGCAGCACTTATTAGCAGCGCTAAAAATTACAAGTCAAAAGGGGTAAATACGAAATCGCAATTAGTAATGCGCAGCTTATTTGAACTTAAGCAAGTTATATTAAGTGCCCCTTTTATGATTTTAGCGGGTGTCAGTATTACTATGTTACTCGCACCACTTTTTGCACCTATTGGCGCATATGGCACAACGGATTGGCCGCTCACACAAAACATGGTGGGCATAATTCAAAACTCCTCCGCTTTGTTTATGTTTATCATTATTGCTTATTACAGCGCAGAGCTGGTTTGGCGAGAACGCCAAAGTGGTATGGGTGATATTGTTGACAGTTTCCCGGTGCATAACAGTGTGTTTTGGGTATCTAAAATTATTGCGTTAATCACTGCAGTTTGTGGCCTTTATTTAGTAGGCATGATGTTTACCATTGCAGTGCAACTGTTTAAGGGGCAATTTAACCTAGAGCTTGGTCAGTACTTATTTAGGTTGGGTTACCTTACATTACTGCCTTTAATTATGATGGCTATATTGGCGTTCTTTTTACAAATAATTAGCCCTAATAAATACATAGGTATGGGTTTGTTTATTCTGTATTACATTACTCAAATGGTAATGGGTGCTTACGGGTTTGAGCATCATATGTATCATTTTTCTCAAAGCAGTAGCGTACCGTATTCTGATATAAATGGTTATGGACATTTTTTACAAGGCGCGCATTGGTATACCCTATATTGGGGGGCATTGAGTGTGTTTTTAGCTATTGTAGGGTTTGCTTTATGGCATCGCGGCCCGTCGCAAACATTGCGTACTCGTTTATCTTTAGTACGTTACAACATGTCTTTAAAAGGCCAGATTGCAGCCGTTATAAGTTTATTGGTATTTGTGGGCGCGGGTTATAACATTTATTACAACACCCGTGTAATCAACGAGTTTGTAACAAGTGATGATAACGAAGCGCTACAAGTAAGGTATGAGCAAGAGTTATCACAATACAAAGACTTGCCACTGCCTATAATAACTGATGTTGATTTAAACATTGATATTTATCCTAAAAAGCGTGCTTTAAATGCCGTGGCTAAAATTAAGTTTACCAATACCGCAAACGAGCCA
>NZ_AUTI01000168.1:0-507 GCF_000497995.1 Pseudoalteromonas sp. TB25 | reverse complement strand
CCGCCATTGAGGCGATCATCGCAGGCTCTAGTAGTTTAAGCGATACATTAACCATGCTCTCAAATTCGCGATCTTGGTTATTTGCAGCACGCTCTAACATTTGCTCTAGTTCACCTGATTTTTCACCACTTGCTATCATATGCAGCATCATTGGTGGAAACAACTTAGTTTGCTGAAGTGCAGCTCTTAAGCTTGCACCCTCACTCACTCTATCGGATGCATCTGCAACCGCTTTTTTAATTTTTTCGTTAATTAATACGCCACCAGAGATACGCATTCCTTCAAGTAATGGTACTGAGCTTGACGATAAAATACTTAAAGTACGCGCAAAACGTGCGGTGTTAATACCACGAGCCACTTTACCTATACCTGGCATATGTAGCACTCGGTCATCCCACCAAAAACGTATTTTAGGCTGCTTAAGTGCATGCTTAATACCAATGGCTATAGCTGTAATAGCTATTAAACTAATAAACCAATAATTTTGCACAAAATGGCTGCCTGCCA
>NZ_AUTI01000167.1:0-5126 GCF_000497995.1 Pseudoalteromonas sp. TB25 | reverse complement strand
CCGCCGTTACCTACTACTGCTTGCTTAATTTGTCTAGCTGAGTATTCAAATACGGGTAAGTCGGCCATTGCTGCACCTACAATCGCAGCGCCTCTAGCTTGGCCTAGTTTTAGAGCTGAATCGGGGTTATGCGCCATAAATACTTTTTCAATGGCAAAGGTTTCTGGCGAAAATTGCTCAATAAGTTGTGTAATGCCTTGGTAGATCATTTTAAGTCTAACCGGAAAAGGATGATCGGCTAACTTAATACAGCCACTGCCTAAGTATGTAAATTTAGAACCTTGGTGGGCAACAACGCCATACCCGGTCAAACGTGAACCAGGATCAATCCCTAAAATAATGGCCAAACTGCATTCTCATTATTGTTATTTTTAAATTACGCTAATAATGCCAGAGCACTGTATAAATTACCAGTACAAAGAAAACAAAAATGCCCACGTGTTAGGTGGGCATTTAATACTTAATCCAATACGTGTTAAGTTAGTTTAAGCTTACCCTAGGGCACGCACTAATCCTTGGGTATTTTGTTTAAGTGTTCGGGCAATCATTAAATAGCCTAAACCAGCCACAAATACACCGCCAGCTACCGGACCAATAATCCATATATGCGGATGTAACTTACCAGCTAAATCAAACATTTGTTGCTGCACAATTAAAAGCGCTATATCACTAAAAAATGCAGCAACTAAGCCAGCTAAACCGCCGAGTAATAAAAACTCGTACAAGGTCGCGTTTTTAATTAATCGGCTTTTAGCGCCAAGTGTTCGCAGTATGACAATTTCTTGCATACGCTCACCCAAACTAGCTTGCACTTGCGATATAAGTACAAGCGCGCCACACAGCACAACAATTGCAAGTACAAAGCCAATGGCGAGTGATACTTGCGAAATAGTTGTTTGTATTTGCTTAACAAAGTTATCAATGTCAATTGCTGTAATAGTAGGGTAAGTACGCAATAACTGGCTAAAATCACGCTTTTGCTCTGGGTTTATACGAACCGACGAAATATACGTTGCAGGAAAATCTGCAAGTACATCTGGGCTTAAAATAATAAAAAAGTTAGGTTTAAGCGTGGCCCAATTTACTTTTCGCACACTGGTGATCTTAGCATCGAACGACTGCGAACCAATTAAGAATGTAAGCGTATCGCCTATCTCAACATCTAAACGCTCAAGCATCGACTCCTCTACTGAGGCTTCAGCCATCGCATTTTCACCAAACCACGTGCCTTGTGTTACTTCATTTTGGTCAGGCACATCTTTAAGCCATGTAAGGTTTAGCTCACGGCCAATACCTGCACGGGCTTCTTCGTCTTTTTTCTCATTGTCTTGCAGCGAGACAGAACGTGCTACCAACTCGCCGTTTACCGCATTTACGCGCCCACGAATAGTTGGATAAAACTCTGATACCTGAATATCTTTTTGAGCTAAATATTCATTAATTGGCTCAAGTTCATTTTGCGTAATATTAACTAAAAACGCATTAGGTGCATCGCTTGGTAACTGCGATTGCCAATCAGATATCATGTCGTTTTTAAGTACCACTAAAAACAGCAGTAATTTAATCGCTAACGAAAAACTAATTAACTGGACCGCGTTCACATTTGCACGTTTTTGAATAGATGCAATTGCAAGCGACCAACTGTTACCTGGCTTTAAGCCAAGCTTTCGACCGCCACCAAATATTAATTTGGATACCAAAAACAGCACACCAATTAGCGCAAGTGTTGAGATAAACAAGATAAGCGTTATTTTTATGTTGTTACTAAATAACCACATTAATAAAAACACGGTTAGCGCACTCATGCCTAAATGCACACGGCTCACTGCCAATTTGTCACCTAAGTTACGGCGCAGCACTCTAAGCGGTGGAATATCAAATAAATCAAACAACGGCTTAATAGAAAACATAACGGCACAAATTACGCCAGTGCTAATAGCCACCAGCCAAGGTTTAAAACCACCTAAAGGTAGCTCTGTCCCCATACTTTTTGATAAGTAACTTGTTGCTATTTCTTGCAAGCCGTAACCAATTAACAATCCAATACTTACCGCCATTGCACACACAAGCAATAAATGAAGCATGTATATTTTTCGGATCATCGAACGACTACCGCCTAATGTTTTCATCATCGCTACTGGGTCGTATTGGCGTTCACAATAACGTTTTGCTGAAACAGCTATAGCCACTGCGGCTAAAATAATACCTAATAGACCGGCTAGTAATAAAAAGCTCTCTGCGCGGTTTAAACTATTTGAAATAGGTGATTGGCGATCTTTAACGCCGTACCATTGTTGGTTTTCTTTCATTTGTGGTTTAAGCCACTCATAAAAGCTATTTATATCGGCCTCACTACCGGCATAAAGTTGGCGGTAATAAACACGACTACCCGGCTGCACAACTTCGGTTTTTTCCACATCGTCAATATTAATAAGCACACGACGGCTACTCGAAAACACATTAAATGGCGCGTCTGGCTCTTCTACAATAACTTTTGAAACATTGAATAATGCAGCGCCAAGCTCTACTTGCGCGCCTATATCAATATTTAAACTGTAAAATACAGATTCACTTAGCCACACATTACCCGGCGTTGGTCCGCTATTAGCAACCTTAGTTTCACCTGTAAGGGTATCTTTAACTTTTAACTGCCCTTTTAGCGGGTACGCATTAGATGCCGCTTTTACTGAGCTAAACTGCATTTCATCATTAGCAAACAACATAGTGTCGAAGTACACCATTTGAGCCGTTTTTAAATTTTGGCTCTGTGCTTGAGTAATAAAAGCGGTGTCGAGAACATGATCGCTTGCAAGTACACGGTCTGCTGCAATAAAAGCACTGCTTTTTTGCGCAATACTTTGCCCTATTCGCTCAGTAACCATCGACAGTGTAAGCACGGTTAAAACTGCAAGCGCGATAGCCGCACTTATAACAGTTAGCTCACCACGACGAAATTCTCGCGAAAATAACTTAAGCGCTAACTTAACCCACATCAGCAACGTCCTCTACTTGGCTTTTTACCAGTAAACCCGCTTCTATTTGAATAATGTGCTCACATTTTTGTGCAAGCCCTTCATCGTGAGTAACCAAAATAAGCGTAGTACCGTGCTGAGTATTTAAATCAAATAATAACGACTCAATCATTTTACCATTTTTGCTGTCTAAGTTAGCCGAAGGCTCATCAGCAAATAGTATTTTAGGTGTGCCAATAAATGCACGCGCAATAGCAACACGCTGCTGTTCACCGCCAGAGAGTTGCGACGGGTAATGATCAATTCGATGGCTCAAGCCTACTTTTTCAAGCAAAGCAATTGCTTGCTCTTTTGCATCACTTTCACCAGCGAGCTCTGCTGGTAGCATAACGTTTTCTAGTGCCGTTAAGCTTTGTACTAACATAAACGATTGAAACACAAATCCAATTTTAGCCGCGCGCAGTGCTGCACGCTCTTCTTCATCTAAATTGTGTAATGGTTCACCATCTAAAAATATTTCACCGCTGCTGGCAGTGTCCAGCCCTGCTAATAAACTGAGTAACGTAGATTTACCAGATCCCGATGTGCCAACAATAGCAACAGACTCGCCATGCTTGACATTAAAGCTGATGTCGCTGAGGATGGGCAGCTCACCTTCAAAGGTAGAGACTACTTTAGACAAACCATTAACCTGAATTATATTTAATTGAGAAAGCGCTGACATATGACTCATTCAATCCTTCGTTTAGTATTCATTTTATTTTTAGTTATCAAACCGCTGAGCGCAGCAGCCAACAACACGATTTTAATACTCGGTGACAGTTTAAGCGCAGCCTACGGACTTCAACAAGAAGAAGGCTGGGTAAAATTGTTACAAGATAAATACGATGACGAACAAGCCGACATTGAACTTATCAACGCCAGTATTAGTGGCGAAACATCTGGTGGAGCCCTACGCCGTTTAGATGCATTGCTTGAGCAATACGAACCCACTCATGTACTTATTGAGCTAGGTGCTAATGACGGTTTACGTGGTTTTCCAGTCAAAAAAATGCAAACTAACTTAACGTCTCTTATTCAAAAAAGCCAAGCAGCTAATGCGATGACCGCCTTAATGGAGATTTACATTCCCCCTAATTACGGTCCGCGTTACAGTAAAATGTTTACAGACACTTTTACACATGTTAGCGAAGAAACAAACGCGCATTTAATGAACTTTTTTATGCTAGATATTGCCAGCCAACCTGAGCTGATGCAAAACGATAGTTTACACCCTAACAAAAAAGCTCAGCCATTAATACGAGATGAGATGTATGACTCGATCAAAAAGTGGTTAAATAAAGACTAGCCAATTAATACACCGCAAGAGTGCTATTTTAGGCCTCTTGCGTAATAAACACCCAAACAAACAATCGCTTATTGATTTTTAAAAAAATACACGTACTATTGCATACAAAGTCGGTATGTGGCGCAGCTTGGTAGCGCACTGTCATGGGGTGGCAGGGGTCGAGAGTTCGAATCTCTCCATACCGACCATTAATACCAATCCGCAATAATACTTAATCATTTTGCGGGGCTAAACGTGTCGCTACCTGTGTTAAAAAATTCTCATTTAGAACAACTAAATAGCGAATTTTTTGCCTAGCTATCAACACGTTTTTCCATCCTAAAAATAGATCACTTAATTAAGCGAATTGGTATAAACTCCTTCTATATCAATAAGTTAAATTTCTCTTCAAAATATAGCCAAAATCCATCTGTTTTGATTCTACAATTTATCCGTGGCACTATCTTATTTATCTAAGCGCACTTAATAAAACTGAGTTTAGCTGGCTAGTTTTGTGGTTTTTGAGGGGGTTGTATTTAAATGTTATTACCTTGAAGTGGCCTTTGTGGGATCTATATAAAGCCATTTAATTTCAATTTATTGAAATTAAAATAAAAAAGCGCTCTAAGCGCTTTTTTATTAAAGTACTAGTGCTTGCGCCCTACACCATTACGTACCATGTCTTGCCCTGTTTGGAATACATCTTCTGTAATACCGCGCGCTAAAAGTAATTTTTGATTATCGTCAAACACGGCTACAAAACGACTACCATCACTATTGTTTGTTGCCATACCAACGCCCGAAACACCCTTAAGGCCAAGACCGCC
>NZ_AUTI01000166.1:0-5493 GCF_000497995.1 Pseudoalteromonas sp. TB25 | reverse complement strand
CCCCCATACTTTAATGATGCACAAATATTAGCAAGTGTATGGCTACCTACTGAATCTATTGCCGCTGCAAAGCGCTCTTTTTGCAAAGGCTTACCAGGATTTGAAAGCTCGTTTCTGTAAATTACTTGTTTAGCACCTAACTCTTTTAAATATTCACTTTGATCTAATCGACCCGTAGCTGCTGTTACGTTGTAGCCTAGCTGGTTTAATAAATAAATAGCAAAGCTGCCTACACCACCATTGGCACCTGTTACCAGTATTTCGCCAGATTCAGGCGTAATACCTTGTTTTTCAAGAGCTATAACACTTAGCATAGCGGTATAACCGGCTGTACCTATTTGCATCGCTTGTTTTGGAGAGATACCTGCAGGCAAGGGGATTAGCCAATCGCTATTAAGTGCCGCTTTTTGAGCAAGCCCGCCCCAATGTTTTTCGCCTACACCAAAGCCATTTAATATTACGTTATCGCCACTTTTAAATTCATCGCTGGTGGAATTTGTAACCGTACCCACTAAATCGATACCTGGCACCATAGGAAAACTGCGTACAACGGGGCCTTTACCTGTAATTGCTAAACCATCTTTATAGTTAAGTGTGCTGTATAGCACGTCGATAGACACGTTTTCGTTTGGTAAATCACTATTTTCGATAGTCGATAATGAGGCGCTGTAGTTATTATCTTCTTTATTAATAACAATGGCTTTAATTGGGTTACTCATGGGATATCCTTTTAGACCGATCGTCTTTTAATTGGTAAATAAAAACGCATTAGGTTAATAATGCGCGTAAAAACATTTCTGTATACAAAGTAAGTGGAGTATTTGATTTTGTGAGCTTGGCGCGCATAACTGCACCTTCCCAGCCAATCCAAAAGTACTCACTCATCAATTTTGTATTTACATGGCTTGCAATAGTGCCTTGTTGCTTAGCTTGGTTTAAGCAAA
Source organism: Pseudoalteromonas sp. TB25 (assembly GCF_000497995.1). Lineage (NCBI taxonomy): Bacteria > Pseudomonadati > Pseudomonadota > Gammaproteobacteria > Alteromonadales > Pseudoalteromonadaceae > Pseudoalteromonas > Pseudoalteromonas sp. TB25. The sequence goes on along the minus strand of NZ_AUTI01000166.1, from coordinate 4,549 downwards.
CCTCTACATGGTTTTGCCAAGCGGTGTAGCTTTGCATTAATCTGGTTTTAAACTCATCACTTAAATGGTTAAGCTCTTGATTTAAGTTACCTACTAAACAGCCACGTTTGTAATCGTATTTTTTCATTCCTTTAATTGCGCTTTGGGTAAAATTAACGATTCGCTCAAGTGGGGGAACATCTTCTTGCTGTATGTAATGGGTAAGCTTTGCAATAAAGTAACTGTCGTATGCATCAACTAACGCAATGCCGAAGGCCTCTTTACTTTTAAAGTAATGATAAAAGGAGCCTTTAGGTACAGCCGCTTTTTTTAAAATAGTATCGAGCCCCGTGGCGCTAAAGCCAAACTCAGTTAGGGTTTCTAGGCCCGTGCGAATAAGTAGCGCTTTGGTATCGGCGTTCTCTCTGGCTATTTTAGGTGGGCGACCACGGCGTATTGGTGTTGATGTATTTTTGTTCATGAACTCATATTAGACCGATCGACTTTAAATAATCAAGCATAAATTTAAATTGTTTAAAAATACTTCAAGTTAGGGGCGGGCTATTAATTTAAGATTAATGAAATAAAAGTGTAACGATTACATTTTTGTTTGGAACTTAGTCAATATTAGTCGGTCACAATTAAAGCACATAAGTGCTTTTTAGCGATTATTGAGTCGCATTTTATTTAGCATAAAACCGGTCAAATTAAATGTTGTATGACCACTTACTTTTTTAAATGTTAATTCATTTTTGCATCAGCAACTTAGTTAAAGTCAAACAATTTAATTGCTTTTACGATTTGAATTTTACATTTTTATTAACTATTCATTAAATGTAGATTTCACTAATGCTACACAATATATAAATAAAAAGGTGAGGATATTACCGATGAAGAGACAGAAAAGAGATCGTTTAGAAAGAGCTCATTCTCAAGGTTTTAAAGCAGGTTTAGCAGGTCGCTCAAAAGAGCTATGCCCTTATCAACAAGTAGATCCCAAATCAGAGTGGTTAGGAGGTTGGCGTGAAGCGATTGAAAACCGCAACATGTACAAAACCTAAAATCAATAATCGAATTTAAGCAAAAAGGCCTCCACGTTGGAGGCCTTTTTGTACGCATTTAAAAATTAAAACGCGCTAGTGTCTTGGAACAAGCCCACTTTTAAATCTTTTGCTTCGTAAATTACTCGGCCATCTACTTCTACAGTGCCATCTGCAACGCCCATGAATAATTTACGTTTAATTACGCGTTTCATTACAAGGCGGTAAGTTACTTTTTTATTAGTTGGTAAAATTTGGCCAGTAAATTTAACTTCACCCACACCTAGCGCACGGCCAAGACCTGGGCCACCAGACCAACCTAAGTAAAAACCAACTAGTTGCCACATAGCATCTAAGCCTAAACAACCTGGCATTACTGGGTCGCCTTTAAAATGACAATCGAAAAACCAAAGGCTAGGGTCAATATCAAGCTCAGCAACAATTTCGCCTTTACCATGAATACCGCCATCAGCAGTAATAGAGGTAATGCGATCCATCATTAACATGTTGTCACTTGGTAAACGGCAGTTACCTTCACCAAACATTTCACCTTGACCACACAGGATCAACTCTTCTTTTGTATAGCTATTTTTAGGTTCCATAACACTTATCTTCGCTTAGAAATTGCCAAGTACTTTAGCGTACACTTGTACGCTAAACAACTCGGAGCAGTTAAAAAATCAAAATATTGCATATTAAATCATCAATCAATCAACGCGATTGGTTTTTGCACTATAAAACCGCGCAATTACAATCAGAAATCATTATAATTAACGCTGTCTTATAACCAGTCTAAAGGAAGTTTATGATCCTTTTTGTTAACTCACTAACTGTGATTGATTTTTCTTACTTATGTAACAAACGCGGCGCCGTTGGCGAGAGCTGGATTGTTGATTTAACTTTGCACGGTAAACTTAACGAAGAGTCTATGGTTTTAGACTTTGGTTTAGTTAAAAAGCAAATTAAAGGCATTATAGATGAGTGTATTGATCACCGTTTAGCAATTCCTACAGGGCTTAATGGCACTGTATCTGAATTTGACGAGCATAAAACACTCGACTGTACATTTGGTGAAAATAATCACTTAGCTATGAGCGCTCCTCATCAAGCTTATTGCATGATTAACGCAGACGAAGTAACTGTTGAATCGGTTACCGAATTTTTAATTGCGACTATTTTACCGAAGCTACCAGATAACATTGAAAAAATTGAGCTGTCTCTTAAGCCTGAACACAGCCAAAGTTTTTACTATCATTACAGCCATGGCCTTAAAAAGCATGACGGTAATTGCCAGCGTATTATTCATGGGCATCGTTCTCAAATTGGTATTAGCCTAGATGGTATCTCTATGCCGCGCTTGCAAAAAGAATGGTCTCAAAAGTGGGAAGATATTTACTTAGCCACCAGTGAAGATCAAATTAACGCAGCTGATTTAAAACACATAACAGCCAAAGCGGGTGATGTATGTTTTGCTTATACATCGGCACAAGGCTATTTTGAAATGGCTATAAGCGAGTCTCGTTGCGACATTTTGCCAGTAGATACCACTGTAGAATGTATTGCTGAACATGTAGCTGGCCAAATTAAAGCCCAATACCCAGAAAAAGCAGTGAAAGTAACGGCTTATGAAGGTGTTGGAAAAGGATCGATTAGTTATGTTTAAAACACTTTTAGCAACAGCGCTTGTTGCCTCTGCTAGCTTTAGTGCTATGGCGCTTGAGTTAAAAGGGCATTTAACACAAGGCGGTTTAGTTACTGGAAAGCTAGAAAACGCTAATTCAGTAAGTTTAGATGGCAAAAGCTTAAAACTTTCGCCAAATGGTGACTTTGTATTTGGTTTTGGGCGTGACGCTGAAACGACTCATACTTTAAAATGGGTAGATAACACGGGTAAATCGCATTCACAGCCGCTAGCCATAACTAAGCGTGAATATGAAATTGATAAAATTACCGGCGTGGCTAAGAAGTATGTTTCACCGGCAAAAGAAGTCAGTGCACGTATAAGCCGCGAAGCAGTTGCTGTTCGTAAAGCGAGAGAAGTAGACTCTGATTTACTGTACTTTTTAGACCCTGTGTTAAAGCCTGCAGAAGGGCGTATATCGGGTGTTTATGGTAGTCAGCGCTATTTTAATGGTGAGCCTCGTCGTCCGCACTTTGGCTTAGACATTGCTAATAAAACAGGTTCTCCTGTTTACGCGCCAATTAGTGGTACCGTGGTATTTTCTGAACCTGATTTATACTACTCAGGTGGTACATTAATTATTGATCATGGCCATGGTATTACCTCAACTTACATTCATTTAAGTAAGCTTGATGTAAAAGTGGGTGACAAAATTAAGCAAGGTAACAAAGTGGCTGAAATTGGTGCAACAGGGCGTGTAACGGGTCCTCACCTAGATTGGCGTTTTAACTGGAAAGGCGAACGCCTTGATCCTGCATTACTAATGCAAGATACATTAGCAAACAAAAAGTAGAGATTATGACTGAAGTAAATCGCGATGCAATAATTGCTCAGCGTATTGAAGACTCAACCACATCGGTAACTAAAACTGTGTTTCCAGGGCGTACTAATCATCACAATACTTTATTTGGTGGTGATGCACTGGCGTGGATGGATGAAGTGGCATTTATAGCAGCAACTCGTTTTTGCCGTAAGCCTTTGGTAACTATATCTTCAGATAGAGTTGATTTTAAAGAAGCGATACCAGCAGGTACTTTTGCAGAGTTAATTGCTAAAGTAGTCCATGTAGGTAATACCAGCTTAAAAGTTGACGTAGATATATTATTAGAAACTATGCACAGAGATGATAAGCACTCTGCCATTAGTGGTAGCTTTACGTTTGTTGCAGTCGATGATAACCACAGACCGACTCCGGTAGTATGCGACAAAATGATTTATGGTTTTGATTAATTTAAAGCTTTAAATATGCGGTAAAGTAAATTTATATAAGCACCTTAATTGGTGCTTATATAAAACCCCTAAAAGAACACATCATACTAAATATTCATTAAATATAACCTCGACAACAGAGTTAATATTAACTAAAAAAAGTAATCAAACTGGGGGGGAGTTGATAGGGGTGAGAGTTGTTGGATTTGGATACTAAAAAGGCATGCTTTAAACATACCTTTTTAGTTACATTTAACTTTTAATTAAATTTACGAATACTTACATGCATACAACTAAAGCACCATTGCTGCAATCCAGCCAAATATCAGCAGTGGAATGTTAAAGTGAATAAACGTTGGAATAACAGAGTCTCTAATATGGTCGTGCTGGCCATCGGCATTTAAACCTGATGTTGGGCCAAGCGTTGAATCTGAAGCAGGGGAGCCTGCATCACCTAAAGCGCCCGCAGTACCAACAAGTGCAGCGGTTGCCATAACCGAAAACCCAAGATCTAAACACAAAGGAACAAACAAAGTTGCAATAATAGGCACTGTTGAAAACGAGCTACCAATTCCCATTGTAATTAATAACCCGACTAACAAAATAACACCGGCGGCCAAAGGTTTATTACCATCAAAAA
>NZ_AUTI01000165.1:0-9459 GCF_000497995.1 Pseudoalteromonas sp. TB25 | reverse complement strand
CCCGCAAGATCTCACTCGCGATGGCGGTAAAATTTATCGCTTACACGATGATGGCCGTATCCCAAGCGACAATCCGTTTGTTAAACAAAAAGATGCAAAACATGCGGCATGGTCTTATGGGCACCGTAATCCACAAGGCATGTGGTTTAATAATCAAAACAATATTTTATGGTCTCACGAGCACGGACCACGCGGCGGCGATGAACTTAATATTATAAAAAAAGGCGCTAACTACGGATGGCCTTTAGTAAGTTATGGCGTTAACTACAGTGGTACCAAGTTTACCGACCTTAAAGAAAAAGACGGCATGCAATCGCCTGTATTACATTGGACCCCTTCAATTGCCCCCTCCGATATGTTGTATGTAACGAGTGATAAATACCCAAAGCTTAAAGGTAAGCTATTACTAGCATCAATGAAATTTGCATTCATTAGCGCACTAGAACTCTCAAAGGGCAAGGTTGTTAAGCAATATAAAATACTCGATGGAATTGGCAGAGTACGCAGCCTAGCCCAAGGCAGCGATGGTTTTATTTATTTAGGTATTGATGGACAAGGTATTAAACGCCTAGAGCCAGAAACGTAAGCACTAGAACCAGAACTAGCACACAGTACGTTAATAACTACACCGTGTTTACTTTGCGCTTTTAAAGCGCAAAGTAAACATTTTCACCAAACAAAGAACTATTAAGCCAATTAATGCGTACACTAAATACATATAATTTAATAAATTAAGAGAATAATAATGTTTTCATTTTTAAAGCCTGACCCAATAAAAAAACTGCGTAAAGAATACGACGTAAAACTAGAGCAAGGCATGCAGGCACAAAGAAAAGGCGACATTAAAAGCTTTGCAATGTTAAGTGCAGAAGCCGAAAAAATCTGGAGTGAAATAGAAACTCTAGAGGCTAAAAAAGCCAAGTGAGTAAATATGCTAAACGAGGCTCTACTATAAAAGCACAGAGCTTCGTTTAGTAAATAAATCGTAAATTCGTATAGCCCCTACTTATACAGGTTTAGTATTTTTTAATTACTGCCAAGTAAAAGTAGTCATTAAATATCACCCTACCATTACTTTAAAACTTCAGATAAACAGCCAAATCTCACTTCATAAAACAAAATAAATCACTGTGGGTCTAAACTGTTTTATATATTGTCTCATAATATTATTAAAAGTCGTTTTGAGATTTGACAACAAAGCTTATTTTACAACTCGTATAAACAACTGTTTACAATAGCGTTTTTAAGTGGAATTATTAGATAATGTAATGCAAGCTATTTTGGGGAATTATAAACCCTAAAGTAAAATTTAATAAAGTTTTATGCCGCAAAGGAGTGTTCATTGAGCATCGAAATTATTTCCACGAACTGTCTAACAAAGTCTATAGAATGTGAACAGGTAACAGAACGCAATTTATTAAAAATAAAAATCCCTAAAGCTCGTGCCTTTAAATATATCACTTTAAATGAAGGAATTGCTCAGTTCGCTGTAGAGCGTAATATTAACTTTCTTGATTATCGGTTTATTGAAGGTTATGAAGCTATTTGGTCACAAGAGCATGATGTTATTGAATGTGAGATAGAACTACCACAAAGAGGCTTTGTTTTTGATCGAATTTTTCGCAGCAATAAAGATGTTTCTGAAGCTGGGAAACTAATTATTGATACACACCTTACGAATGTAAAGGTCGAACTATCTGAAGTATCATATGAGTTTCACCTCCTAGATATATATAAAGATACAGCTCGTTCTCGACCAATGATGGATATTGAACGGTTTGATAGAAGAAAAAACTGGGCTACTTCTCTAAAGATTACAGGGGTGAATGTTACTAGCCATGACAAAGCAAAAGAAATAATAGAGACTATTTTTGCATCAATATGCTTCCAGTTTGACTGCAAAACAAATCTCCCATTAATGCTTGCGGTAGAGCGAAGTTTTTCAAGCGTTAAAACTGATAACTCAGCCACGGAAAACCTAGAGTTAACTGCAGTTAATCAGAAGTATGATACCGAAGCATTGTCATTATATTGGTATGCACAATCTTCTATTGGCATGCCACTGTTACAGTATTTAGCTTTATACCAAGTCATTGAATTTTACTATCCAATATATTCTGAGTTGGCTGCTCAAAAGAAAGTTGCCAATACTCTTAAAGACCCTTGCTTCAATTCTCATAATGAAAAAGATATAGCTAGAATTTTTAATATAGTTAAGTCTGCTTCATCTGCTCGGTCAGAACTTTCTCAACTGGAGTCTACCTTCAGGGAATGCATCGATGTAAGTTTGCTTCGAGACTGGCTAAAGTCTGAAAATAACAGAGAGGAATATTTTCGGTCAAAAAATGCAGTTAAACTTTCTGAATATCAAGTAAATTCCAATGCAGACGATGGTGATTTATTAAAGCAGGTATGGCAAAGGTTTTATAATATAAGATGTCGAATAGTACATACAAAAGGAGCAGAGGGAGAGTTAGATGTACTTCACCCTCAAAGTAAAGAAGTTAAAAATTTGGGTTATGATATTGAACTGGCTAATTTCTTAGCACATCGAGTACTTATCTCATCTAGTAAACCAATCAATGCGGCATAACAAGCCATTGAAATGGGATTTTGGTTTTCCCCCAATTTAGTGAACACCTCCTCTTAACATCGAGGAGGAAAAAGTAGAAATACGCTGCTATTTCCCATACACATTCTCAGGATTTATTTGCATTAGCAGTGCGGGGTTATCTATCGGTTTGAACCCGTATTGCGCATAAAGACCATGCGCATCAGAAGTCGCTAATAAAAAGCGCCTGAGCCCTTGCAGCTCAGGGTGCTCTACTATTGTTTTAATAAGTAACTTACTCAGCCCATTACCTTGCAAGTGCGGAGTAATAAATACATCGGCTAAATAGGCAAAGGTTGCTTTATCGGTCACTACTCGGGCAAAGCCAACTTGTTCGTTATGAGCGCTGTAAACACCAAAGCACATTGAGTTATCAATAGCTGATTGCATCACGCTTTTAGGAATGCCTTTGGCCCAATAGCTATTAGCAATAAAGTTATAAATAACGTTAAAGTTAAGTTTACTTTTGTCTGTGCTGATTGAGTAATCACTAATGTTTGCGGTCATAAGTTAATAGTCTTTTTTACCAATGTTTTTATAAACATTCTTATAGAAAGTCTTTAACGTTCCTATAGTCTATAAATAATTTTTAACGTTTTTAAGCTGTTTGTCGTGTACCTTTGAAAGTACTAATAGCGAGCAAATAGCCCCAAATAACGCCAGTCCCATATCTGATTGGGTATCCCACACGTAACCTTGCGTGCCTAAAAATGCTTCTGCGTTTTCGCCGCTTAATACTGCAACCCACCATTCTATTAATTCGTAAAACGCGCTAAATGCTAAACATACCGAAATAACAAAGGTGATTAACCAACCTTTGCCGTTTACTACTTTTTTGCGCAGTAAAATTTCGCGTGCTAGTAGTGCTGGTACAAAACCTTGAAAAAAGTGCCCTACCTTGTCGTAGTTATTACGCTCGCTACCAAATAGGTTATCGAAAAAAGGGACTTCGGCGTAGGTGTAATGCCCGCCAATCATCAGCACTATGCAATGCGCTAAAATAAATGTATATAAAATAGGGGTAAGTTTAAAATGGCTATAGGTACTTGCTAGCAGCACTAAACCAATAATTGCGGGGATAACTTCAAGCAGCCATGTAAATTGATCTTTTGGGTTAATACCAGACCAAATTAATACAATAAAAAACAGGCTCAACCATAAATACTTCATTTAGAATCCTTTTCTAAATTGATCAAATTTACGGCATTTTACGCCTTTGAAATAAACGACGCTACCTATAGTTTGTTTTTGCAGTAATGCGATTAAACAAAGTAGGAAAAAAGCGCTTAATTGTAGGCGCCCAACCACTCAAACCTTTGCCAATAATCACTTCGTCTTTTTTATTGCTAATGGCACGAATCATTTTTGAAGCAGCTACGCTTACATCCATCCCATTTTCTATCGATTCTTCTGGTTTATTTTGAGCTATGCCTTGCTCGTTTAGTGAGTTATGCGCAATTGCTGTTTTAATAGAGCCTGGGCAAATTGTTAAACAATGAATGTTATGTTGTGCTACTTCTGCTCGTAGGCAATCCATAAAACCAACCACCGCATATTTAGAACCCGAATAACCTGTTCTAAATTTTGACCCAACTTTACCCGCCACACTACTAATAGACACAATTGAGCCACTGCGCCTTGCCACCATAGTAGGCAATACAGCTTTAGTAAGTGCAATTGAGCCAAAGTAATTAACCTCCATTAATTGGCGGTACACGTTAAAGTCGTTTTCTAAAAATAAGCTACGCTGAGATACGCCGCCGTTATTAATTAAAATATCTATTACAGGAAGCTCGCTCATGTTTGCTGTTATTGTACTCAGTACATGCTCTGGCTGGGCTAAGTCCAGCGGCAAAACTAAGTGCCCTTCGCCTTTAAGCGTTGCTTTTAAATCGTTTAGTTTATCTACATTGCGCGCCGATAAAATAACGCGCGCGCCAAGCTCGGCAAATTGTATAGCAAGCTCTTTACCAATACCTGATGATGCGCCGGTGATCCACACGGTTTTATTATTATATTGCATGCGTTATCTGCCTTTTATTATTATTTATTAAGTTTTATTAAGGTACTTAGAAAAGTATTTTACGCCTTTGTAGGACCAGCTATCGCGTTTACTTCATCTTCTAATGTTTTGTAAAAACCCATTAAAAATAGTAGTTCAACAGTTACGTACAAAGGGCCAATAATTAAACCCATTAGGTCATCTACAAACGCTGGTTTTTTACCTTCGTAATAGTGCCCAATAAACTGCAGTACCCAACCAAATACAAACACACTTAGGCCAATACTCAACCAAGGCCAAAACGACATTGCCGCAATAGGCTGAGCACCAACAAGGAGTAAAGTGAATATCACGGCCATAATAAAGCCAAGCGAAAAGCTCAGCATAAAATAATAAACAACCGACGCTAATACAAAAAGTTGTGCGCCATCAATTACTACACTACCAAGGGGGATTTGAATACGCGCTAGTAAACACAACGCTGCAAATACAATGAGCGGAATACCAATAAAGTGCGTTAGTACATTACGTTTAGAACGATGATATAAACCATATTTACCAAGTTGCTGTTGAAGTGTTTTCATTGTTTTGCCTTTATTTTTATATATAAAACTTACTTTAGCAAAAGTAAGCATAGCAACAATGTCAGGTATCCGACATTTTGTAAATTAAACAAATGCAGAAATTATTTTACCCGGCTCATGCTCATCTTGCATATCCGTTCGCTCGCGCCCTTTTTGATACTCTTGCTCAAGCATTTTTTGAAGTTCCTCTATTTTATTAGCAATTGCGCTAGGGTCTGCGCCCTGACCTTGTAGCTCTTTAGTGAGCTCTTCTATTGTCGCTTTTAGCTCGTCTATTTTGTCTTTGTTTACACCTAAGCGCTGATAAACCAGCGCTTCTTGGGCACCTTCTAAAAACGTTTGATCTTTAGGCGTTGAGCTTATGCCTTTAACACCATTTGGTTTTTCATTAGGGAGGGTATTAGTTGCCGCAACTTCGCTTGAACCTGCCGCTTTATTTACTGTAGGAGAGTTATAATTACTATATTGATTTTTAAAGGTTATTGTAGTCATTAGGTCAAATCCATTGTTGCGTTACATTATCTGTAGCAATTTTGGTTCCAACTAAATAAAAAAGTCTCTATTTAAGCTTGTGTAGCACGCGCCTGTAACTTTTGTTTATCTAAAACAGTTATGCGTTGATACCCCAAACTAATGGCTTGTAGGCTAACAAGCTGTTGCAGTATTTGATTAATAGTTTGGCGCGTTAGGTAGGTCATATCAGCAAGTTGCTGCTGAGATAAAACAAGCGGTGTTAAGTGCTCAGTATGTTCGCTAAGCATTAAAAGTCGATTGCATACTTTTTGCTCAGCGCTTAGTAATGCGTGATCTTCCATTGAGGTAAACATTAGGCGTAACTTTTGTGCCAGCAATAAACCAAACTCTTGCCAATATTGTGGCTGCTTGTTTAATAGCTGTTCAAGCTCGCGTTGGGGCACGTAAAAAAGCACAACATCAGTTTGTGCATATACATCATGAGTGCGCAGGCCACCATCAAACAAGGTAACTTCGCCAAACCACAGTGATGAATCAATAAAGCTCAATACAGCTTCTTTGCCTTCGTTACTTACGCCACTAATACGCACCACGCCGCTAAGTACGGCATAAATTCCATCGTGCTTATCACCTCGCAAAAATAATGATTGCTGAGCCTTTAGTGAGAGCGTTTTGCCCTGCGTTAATAAAAAGCTTTTTAAATAAGCGCTACGGTTTTTAAACCAATGCCCTTGCTCTATAACGTTTTGCTGCTGTGGAGTCATTATTTACTGCATTTGCTTATTAAATGGCTGTTTTTCGATAACCAATTTTTTAGGGAAATTTAAATCGGTTGCTATAACAAAATCATCGTAAGGATCATTACCCGAAAACAGCTCAGTTATTAATGTATCGTTTTTATAAACATTAACGGTTACACCGCTGCCCATACCGCCTGAGTTAATAATATAGTAGTGATATTCGCCGTTACTAAAAAATAAAATACTCTCGCCAATACGCCCTACTTGCCTGTAGTAACTGCCAAATGGAGCATTCGGTGTTGCTTCTTTTTCAAGCCCTATGTCATTAACTCTACCAAATCGATAACTAAGCGATGAGTCATCTTTTGCAACACAAATAGAAAGCACTTTATCGGTAGGCTCTAACTTGTAGGCTGTATTTTCATCTGGGTTACGCACAACTTTATGCATTTTTGCGTTAATGTAGGCTGCTTCATTACTTTTACAATGTGTTGCTAGCATACCGACCACTAAAGCGGGTTCGTGTGTTTGAGCTGCTGAAGGCGTGTTTACTTTGAGATTAGAGGGTGAGTTACTTACATTATTATTTAGCTGAGGACTACCTTGAATTGCCATACTTTGGTCGTCACAACCAAACAATGCAAACAAGAAGAAAGAATAAAAGCTCGCTAAAAATTTAATGCGCATAATAAAATCCATCTATGAGAGAGCCTTTAAAATAGCGATAAAACTAGCGACTCGCAACACCTTATGCGCAATACTTTATAAGTTTATTTTTAAACCATCTTCTGCAAAAACTACGTTACTTTTTAGTGATTTAATTAACGATTTTTTAAACAACTACTGGTTTTTAATGACCGATACATAAACTGAGATAGAACCGCCGCTTGATGCGATTGCTTCAATTGCGTTGTACATAATCACTACATCGGCATTTTCGCTAAGTTAGCAAATGTACCTATTTTTTGTTGAGTGACCAACGGCCGATTTATTAATTTTAGCTAGTATTAAAAGCTGATTTAAACACCTTATAAAAATGTGTAAATAACTAAATTAATCAATAATTGGTTTTCTTATAATAAAATGTTGTTACAGCACTATTGCAAACGGCTTTTTATAACCAATTGTAATTTATGATTTAAATAAAATTAAATCCAAAAAACATACATTTTAAAAACAATTTAGTCTCATTTTATTAAAACAACAGTTGACCCTATTCAAAATATAAACTAGCATTTCTGGAAGCGCTTCCACAAATCCTAGTTAAACAGATTTTTCTGGAAGCGCTTCCACACATTTGACAATGTTTATAACTACACAATAACAGCCCCATACAAGCTGTTAATAATAATGATAAAAGCGCGAGGGAAACCGAATGTCCAACCATATTGTAAGAAAAACAAAGATAGCGACCAGCCTATCTCTGATTTTAGGTGCATCAATCTCTTTGCCTGTATATGCACAAGAAGCAAATACAGATGTTGAAGTAATCCAAGTTACTGGTTTTAAAAGCAGTATTAAAGAGTCGACTCGTTTAAAACGCGACGCCGCCGGTGTTGTAGATGCTATATCAGCTGAAGATATTGGTAAATTCCCAGATACCAACTTAGCCGAGTCGCTACAGCGTATTACGGGTGTGTCGATTGATCGCTCAAATGGTGAAGGCTCTAAAGTAACGGTTCGTGGTTTTGGCCCCGACTACAATATGGTAACCCTAAACGGGCGTACAATGCCGGCGGCATCTTTGCCTGCAGGCGGTGGTACACCCAGCTCTCGTGCATTTGATTTTGCAAACTTAGCGTCTGATAGCGTTAAATCGGTTGAAGTATATAAAACTGGTAAAGCAAGCATTGCATCAGGTGGTATTGGCGCAACAATTAATATTAATACCGCTCGCCCACTTGATAACCCAGGCTTTGTTTCAAGCATTGGCGTAAAAGCTTTACACGACTCAACAAACCGCGTTGGTGATGACATAACACCTGAGCTTTCGGGCTTAATTAGCTGGACCGACAGTGAAGCTAAATTTGGTGCCTCGTTAACTGCAAGCATGCAACAGCGCGATAGCTCATCAACAGGTGCGTTTGTAAATCAATGGAATACATCAGCTTTTGACGGCACAATCCCACAAGCTGCAGACGATATTGTTTTAACTAATGCACCCGCCGTTGGCCAGCTTTATTCAATGCCATCAGATTTGCGCTACACCATTGCCGACAGAGAACGTACTCGTACAAACGCGCAATTAACGCTGCAATACAGCCCTATTGACGATTTAACAGCCACGCTTGATTACACATATTCTAAGCAAGATTTATTCGAAGCCCGTGCTGAGCAATCAATTTGGATGGATAACTACAAAAGCGCGCTAACGTTTGACGATAACACGGTAAAAACCCCGATTTATTACCGAGAAGAACGTCGCGATCAGCAAACACGCGATTTAGGTTTAGCGTTTCAAGAGCTAAACCAAGTTAACCAAAACGATTCTATTGGTTTAAACGTTGAGTACTATTTCAACTCAGAATTAAGCTTTATGTTTGATGCGCACAATTCAAAAGCCACTAGCAAACCAGATGCACCTTACGGCAGCTGGGTAAACGCAGGCTTAGGCGCAAACGTAGTTAACGCACAAGAAGTTGATTTTAGCCGCGAGCTTCCATCAATGAGTATCGATTTTGATGATTGCCGCCGAGACAACCTAAATTGTAATAACACATTAGATGCCTCTGATGTGGGTACGTCTATTTTAGATTCTAACTTTGCTCGCCAAGAATCTGAAATCACAGAATTTAGAATCCATGGTAAATACGAAATTGAAAACGGGGCAATTGACTTTGGTATAGAGTCTCGCTCTATGGAAAGCCATTCACTGCAATCACTTACACGTAATACAATGGGTAACTGGGGTATAGAAAACCCAGGCGAACTACCTGATGGCTACCTAAACCCAACAAACTTTTTAGCTGAGTTTGACGACTACGATACATCGGGCTCGTTCAACCAAGGTTATACTGGCAGCGCATCTCAAATTGGTTACTGGGCAGG
>NZ_AUTI01000164.1:0-620 GCF_000497995.1 Pseudoalteromonas sp. TB25 | reverse complement strand
AGCTTGTGCGCGAGGACCCGCTGTTGCATCGCGTAATCCGTAGTAGTTTTGCGTCATTGGTGTTAAACCAATAAAGTTTTCAATGTCTTTAGTGTAATAACCTACCGACACATAACTTGTTTCTGCAAAGTACCACTCAGCCGATACATCAATATTATCTGATTCAAGCGGCACTAAACCAGGGTTACCTGTTGACGCTGTAGCCGGTGAAGAACCCGCTAAAAGAGTAGGGGCACCTGGTACACCAACAGTAGCTGCTGAACTTAAGTTATCGTAAGTTGGGCGAGCAATTGTCGTGCTATAAGAAAAACGCGCTTTCACGTTTTCGATTACTTCTATGTCAAAGTCAAAGCTTGGTAAAAAGTGATCGTAGCTAGATTTAAGCGTGAAATCTTCTTTAGCCGAGCCAAAACGAACATTAAAGTCGTTATTACCTTCCCACGCTACTGCGTTAGGTAAATCGATATTAGCCGTTGAGGTAATGTCGGTAGACTCTTGCCGCGCGCCAATAACAATGTTGTATGGCATATCGCCAATGTAACCGTTGTAAGTAAATTGCACAAACGCAGCGGTTATGTCTTCTTCAATGGTGCGGTTAGTTGCAAATGCGCCATCGGCTG
>NZ_AUTI01000163.1:0-4448 GCF_000497995.1 Pseudoalteromonas sp. TB25 | reverse complement strand
GTGGACCAGACGGCGGTGACGGTGGAGACGGTGGTAGTGTTTATCTACAAGCTGATGAAAACTTAAATACCTTAATTGATTATCAGTTTGAGCGCTTCCATAGAGCTGAACGTGGTACTAACGGTCGTAGCCGTAACTGTACAGGCCGAAAAGCTGATGACTTGTTTGTTATGGTGCCTGTAGGCACGCGCATCATGGATGTTGATACCCAAGAGGGACTTGGCGACTTAACTCAACATGGTCAACGAATTTTGGTTGCAAAAGGTGGTTTCCACGGCTTGGGGAATGCGCGTTTTAAATCAAGTACTAACCGAGCACCTCGTCAAAAAACATTAGGCACACCAGGTGAAGTACGTAACTTAAAATTAGAGTTACTATTATTAGCTGATGTTGGCTTACTTGGACTACCAAATGCCGGTAAATCTACGTTTATCCGCAGTGTATCTGCAGCAAGACCAAAAGTAGCTGATTACCCATTCACGACGCTTATTCCTAATTTAGGTGTGGTACGTCCTGAAGCAAATAAATCATTTGTTATAGCCGATATTCCGGGTCTAATTGAAGGTGCATCTGATGGCGCAGGCCTAGGTATTCGCTTTTTGAAACATTTAGAGCGTTGTCGTGTGTTATTACACATTATTGATGTAATGCCGGTAGATGGTTCAAACCCTGTTGATAATGCGTTTTCGATTATTAACGAGCTGCACCAATACAGCCCTAAATTAGCTGAGAAGCCACGCTGGTTAGTATTTAATAAAATAGATTTATTACCAGAGGATGAAGCAAAAGCGTTATGCGAATCGATTGCAGAAGAGCTGGGCGAAACTGAAAATATCTATCACATTTCAGCAATTAATAAACTTAACACTCAACCATTAATCCACAACATAATGACACTACTTGATAGCATGCCTAAAGAGAAGTTTGTACAAGTGGAAGATGAAGAAGTTGAATTTAAGTGGGATACCTATCATGAAAAAGCCACTAAAGGTAAGGGTAATGATGATGATTGGGATGACTGGGATGAAGATGATTACGACGTAGAAGTTGTCTACGAGCGTTAATTAAATAGAATTTACTAAAAAGGAGCTTATGCTCCTTTTTCTTTGTTTAAGAATAAAGTACTAGGTGTTTATTATGATAATTTCAATGATTGCAGCAATGGCAAATAACCGTGTAATTGGTCTAGATAATAAAATGCCATGGCATTTACCTGCAGATCTTCAGCATTTTAAAAAGGTCACTACGGGTAAGCCTGTGATCATGGGTCGTAAAACTTTTGAGTCTATAGGCCGTCCATTACCTGGGCGCCGTAATATTATTATTACTCGAAACAGCGAATATACTGCACAGGGTATTGAAGTAGTAACTACGCCAGATGCCGCATTAGAACTCGTTACTACTGCTGAAGAAGTAATGATTATTGGTGGTGGTAATATCTATGAGCAATTTTTACCAAAAGCAGAACGCCTGTATCTAACTTTTATTGATTTAGATGTTAAAGGCGATACACAGTTTCCAGATTACAATAAAGTTGCTAATTGGTACGTGAAAGAAGAGCAAGAAAACCATCCGAATGACAAGAATTTATCTAGTTATAAATTCGTAACTTTATATAAAGAACGTTAACATTATTGCGTAAATTTTGATAGATTGATATAATATTCGATAGTCTATATAAGAACAAAGTATTATAAAGGGTTTGTCATGTTTAAATTACCAAAGCTAGTTGCACTTACTGCCGTTGTAGCTGTTAGTTCGTTTTCGTATACAGCACCTGTAAATGCTGAAGATCAATTAGCAGTATCTATTTGTGAATATATTGCGGCAGACGATAAAAACCGATTACGCAGCAAGCTTAAAAGCTCTCGTGTAAAAATTCGTAATATTTATGATGCAGTACAATGTAATGGTAATAACTTATTACGTCATGCTGTTGCTAGTAATGCAGTAGATACTGGTGAGTATATAGTTAAAAACTTATCAAAAAGTGCGTTAACAGATGGTGCTGATATTGCTTGGGCTGAAGGGAATTTTGCCAGCTCACCGCTTATTGCAGTAATTAAAGAGCGTGCAGGTCTTTAATTATAAAAAGGTTTTGTAACGCGACCTTTAGTTAGAAATTTATTGGTCTGGGTTTGTTATTTATAGCAAACCCAGGCTTTTTTCGTTTAGCTAATGTAATCTCACCCCACAACAAAATCATTAATAAACTTCATAACTTACCTGCTCATTTTAAATAACCAAAAATGTAGAGTCTCTGTTTAATAAACAGCTTCAAATTTACTTCTTCAAAAGAGGTAACTTTATTCAGCTAGTATCTATTTTGTATCTGCTAGTTTGTACCAATACGCAATAATACTTAATTATTTTGCGGGGCTAAACGTGTCGCACCTGTGTTAAATAATTCTCATTTAGAACAACTAAGTAGCGAATTTTTTGCCTAGCTATCAACACGTTTTTCCATCCTAAAAATAGATCACTTAATTAAGCGAATTGATATTATTTACAAACTTAATCACTAAGGACAGATATGAAAGCTGTAATTCCAGTAGCTGGCTTAGGGACGAGAATGCTCCCTATGACAAAAGCTATCCCAAAAGAAATGCTCCCAATAGTCGATAAGCCTCTAATTCAATATATTGTCAGCGAATGTGTGTCCGCTGGTATTAAAGATATTGTGTTAGTTACGCATAGCTCTAAAAATGCAATCGAAAACCACTTTGATACAAGTTATGAACTAGAAGCGACTCTTGAGAAGCGTGTTAAACGAGCTTTATTAGATGAAATTCGCTCTATTTGTCCAAATGATGTAACTATTATGAGTGTACGCCAAGGTGAAGCTAAAGGGCTAGGGCATGCTATTTTATGCGCTAAACCAATAGTTGGTGATAACAACTTTGTTGTGCTCCTGCCTGATGTGATACTTGATGCCTATACTGCGGATCAAGAAACTGAAAACTTAGCGGCCATGATTAAACGCTTTAAAGAAACTCAAGCAAGCCAAATAATGCTTGAGCCAGTAGCTAAAGAAGACGTTAGTAAATATGGTATTGCGGATATAAACGGTGTTGAGTTAATGCCAGGCAAAAGTGCTGCAATAAAAGCAATGGTTGAAAAACCAGATGCAGATTTAGCGCCTTCTAACCTAGCTGTTGTAGGGCGATATGTACTGAGTAAGAACATTTGGCCTCTACTTGCAAAAACGTCTGTAGGTGCTGGCGGTGAAATACAACTTACAGATTCTATTGACGCATTAATGGCACAAGAAACCGTTGAAGCATTTCATATGAGTGGTCGCTCTCACGATTGTGGAGATAAGTTAGGCTACTTAAAAGCAATTGTTGAGTACAGTCTGCGAGATGAAAAGCTAGGTAATGATTTTTCAAGTTTTATAAATGATTTGAATTTACCTTAATACAGCGCGTATTCTTCGTTCTATGGTAGGCTGTTTTGAGCTACTAAGTTAGCCGTACTTTTTATACATAGTAGTAGGCTACGTAGTACGATTGTTACTTATTCTGTATTAATCTTTTCAAGGAATTACCATGATTGAGCAAGGCCAAGAATTACCAGCAGTGACGTTAACGCAATTAACTGACGACGGTATGCAATCTCTTACAAATAAAGAATTGTTTGAAGGTAAAAAAGTCGTGTTATTTGCAGTTCCTGGTGCGTTTACACCAACGTGTTCAAATGCCCATTTACCTGAATTTATTACCCTTGCTGATAAAATTAAAGCAAAAGGTGTTGATGCTATTTACTGTGTATCAGTTAATGATGCATTTGTTATGAAAGCATGGGGTGACTCACAAAACGCGCAAGAAATTACAATGCTTGGGGATGGCGATGGAAGTTTCACTAAATCGTTAGGGCTTGATAAAGATACTGCTAGTTTTGGTGGTATACGTTCAACGCGTTACGCTATGATTATTGAAAATGCGCTAGTAACAGGTTTATTTGTAGAACAAGACAAAGAGTTTGTTGTAAGCCGCGCAGAATCAGTACTAGAGAAGCTATAACAGTAATAAAGTGTAGATTTTAGTTTTAACTAATCTGCTAGTTATTATTGAAAAACCGATGTTGGCAGCAACATCGGTTTTTTTATTAAAGGCTCAAACTTTAAATTACGGTTGGTATTGCCCGCTAAGCGTTAAACCAGAGAAAGTGCTATAAGCGTTAACGCTTAAGTGCCAAGTACCTGCTTGTGGATTAGTAAATGTACATGTTTCTGCATTGCCATTTTTATAAGGGCGGCAATCGTATGAGCTTGCTGTTGGTTGGCTACCGTATTTTACAAATAAATCAGCATCGCCACTGCCACCCGATGTTGTTACTGTAAACGTAGTCATTCCAGCTGGTACATCTAACGTGTAATGTTTCCACTGCCCAGTATTGGCTGACACATCGCTTATAGTGCCGCCACCTGCTTGTGGAGTACCTGAACC
>NZ_AUTI01000162.1:0-4630 GCF_000497995.1 Pseudoalteromonas sp. TB25 | reverse complement strand
CCCGTAGCCAAGAATTTCGCGATAAACGCTTAGCTGGCCTCCCTAAAGTGACTTACCCTGAGCAATTGCCGGTAAGTCAAAAAAAGGAATTAATTAAAGACGCCATTGCAAATAACCAAGTGGTTATTATTGCCGGTGAGACGGGCTCAGGCAAAACAACGCAAATACCTAAAATGTGTTTAGAGCTTGGTCGCGGTGTTGATGGTTTAATTGGTCATACGCAACCACGTCGATTAGCAGCGCGTACGGTGGCTAATCGTATTGCTGAAGAAATGAAGTGTGAACTTGGTCAGCAAGTTGGCTTTAAAATTCGTTTTAGCGATCAGGTATCTAATAATACGTATATTAAATTAATGACCGACGGTATTTTGCTGGCTGAAATTCAGCAAGACCGTTTTTTAAATCAATACGACACGATTATTATTGATGAAGCGCATGAGCGTAGTTTAAATATTGATTTTATTTTAGGTTACTTAAAAAACCTGCTTCCAAAACGCCCTGATTTAAAAATAATAATTACCTCAGCGACTATCGATCCTGAGCGTTTTTCAAAGCACTTTGATGATGCGCCCATTATAGAAGTATCGGGTCGTACTTTCCCTGTTGATGTGCGCTACAACCCTATTACTGATATTAATAAAGATGATATGGAAGCGGAGGGCGATCAGCTACAAGGTATTTTTGATGCCGTTGATGAGCTGTGCGCTGAAGGCCCTGGCGATATTCTCATATTTTTAAATGGTGAGCGTGAAATACGCGATACCGCAGATGCACTTAGCAAGCGTAATTTAAAACACACCGATGTATTGCCACTTTACTCGCGTTTATCTAACGCAGAGCAAAACCGTATATTTGCGCCGCATTCTCGTCGTCATATTATTTTATCGACTAACGTAGCCGAAACATCATTAACCGTGCCGGGTATTCGTTATGTAATAGACCCAGGTACTGCGCGTATAAGTCGCTACAGCTATCGTACAAAAGTACAGCGCTTACCAATAGAGCCTATATCGCAAGCAAGCGCCAATCAGCGTATGGGTCGTTGTGGACGTGTTGAAGCGGGTATTTGTATTAGGTTGTACTCTGAGGATGATTTTTTATCGCGCCCAGAGTTTACTGACCCTGAAATACTACGTACTAATCTTGCATCTGTTATTTTACAAATGTTGGCGCTAGGGCTTGGTGATATGGCGCAATTTCCGTTTGTACAAGCGCCAGATAGCCGCAATATTAATGATGGCCTAACATTGCTTGAAGAGCTACAAGCGGTAAAACCAGCTAAACGCGATAGTAAAACCAGCCTAACGCAATCGGGCAGAGAGCTTAGTCGATTACCCGTTGACCCACGTTTAGCAAAAATGGTGCTAACAGCCCATAAACTTGGCGCATTGCGTGAAGTGATTATCATTGTGGCGGCGTTGTCTATTCAAGACCCACGTGAACGCCCACAAGAAAAACGTGCTGCTGCTAATGAAAAACACGGTCGTTTTGATGATCCAGATTCTGATTTTATCGCTTTTTTAAACTTATGGAATTACTTAGAAGAGCAGCAAAGCGAGCTTACTAATAGCCAATTTAGAAAGCTGTGTCAAAAAGACTTCTTAGCCTATATGCGCCTGCGTGAATGGCAAGATATTGTTTATCAAATAAGTACTGTGTGTAACGAAATGGGCATGAAAGCAACCAGCCAAGCGGCTGATGGCGAACTTGTTCACAAAGCGTTGTTAAGCGGGATGCTAAGCCATATTGGCTTTAAAGATGAAAAACAAATATACAAAGGCGCACGTAATAGTCAGTTTCATATTTTTCCAGGTTCAGGTTTATTTAAAAAGAGCCCTAAATGGATCATGTCAGCGGAGCTGGTAGAGACAAGTAAGTTATATGCCCGCACAAATGCAAAAATAGACATTAACTGGGTAGAACCATTAGCACAGCACTTAGTTAAACGTAGTTACACAGAACCTCATTGGGAGAAAAAGCCAGGTGCGGTAATCGCGTTTGAACAGCAAACTTTATACGGCTTACTTGTTGTAAATAAACGCCGCTGTGTTTATAGCAACATAGACCCTAAAGTGAGTCGAGAGCTTTTTGTGCGCACAGCATTAGTTGAGCAAGAACTGGGCTTAAACGAGGGCTTTTTAGCGTTTAACCGTGAGCTAATAGAAGATATTCAAGTTCTGGAAAATAAGTCACGTCGTCGTGATATTTTAGTTGATGAGCAAACGTTATTTGAGTTTTACGATAAAAAAATACCCAAACAAATTAATAACCGAGCTGCATTTTTAAAATGGTATAAAACACAAAAACAACAAAATAAGCATTACCTACACATGACTCGTGAAGAGCTAATGCAGCATGGTGCAAGTAATATCACTGAGTTTGACTACCCTGACACATGGCAGCAAGACAATATTATATTGCCGCTTGCTTATCATTTCGATCCAGGCCAAGCAGTTGATGGCGTTGCGGTACAAATACCAGTAGCGCTTTTAAATCAAGTACAAGAAAGTGGTTTTGACTGGCACATACCAGCATTTAGGCATGAGCTAATAAGTGGGCTTATAAAGTCATTGCCTAAATCGCTTCGTCGTAATTTTGTGCCAGCACCAAACTATGCTGATGCAGTGCTGGCAGCTATTGAGCCAATGCAAGGTAGTTTAATTGATGCTTTAGCCACGCGTTTATTAAGAATGACAGGTGTGAGAGTTGATCCCGAGGCATGGGATTTAACCGCGCTTGCACCGCATTTACGATTACAGTTTGAAGTACGTGATGAGAGCGATAAGTTACTTGCACGAGGACTTGATTTAGCCAAGCTCAAAGCAGAGCTGCAAGGTGAAGTAACCGAAACACTGTCTAAAGTAGCCGATAAAGGCATTGAAAAGTCAGACCTAACACAATGGGATTTTGGTGAGTTACCCGCTTCATACGTTAAAAAACAAGGTCAATATGAGATAAAAGCATACCCTGCGCTGGTGGATAAAAAATCAGCCGCTGCAGTGGAGCTTTTTGATAGCGAAGCAAAAGCGCAGCAAGCACATCAACAAGGTTTGCGCCGTTTAGTACTATTAAATGTGCCATCGCCAATTAAGTACTTACAACAAAACTTACCGAATAAGGCAAAGCTGGGTTTGTACTTTAACCCATTTGGTAAAATAGCTGATTTAATTGATGACTGTATTGCCGCAGGTGTTGATAGCTTATTAGTAAAACACGGTGATATACGCGACGAAAAAGCATTTGAAACAGTAAAAGAGCAAATACGCGGTGAGCTGGGCGATGCCGTTGTATCGATTGCAACGCAAGTTGAGCAAGTATTAAGTATTGCTCATGCGCTGCATAAAAAAATGAAAGGGCGCGTTGATTTAACCATGATAACTGCGCACGGCGATATTAAGTCACAGCTTGAGTCACTTATATTTAAAGGTTTTGTGAGCGTGCATGGCGCAGATAAAATAGCGGATTTAATTCGTTATTTAAAAGCGATTCAAAAACGTTTAGAAAAGCTGCCTGTGGATCCAAATCGTGATAGGTTATGCGTACTAGAGCTAGATAAAGTTGCGCAAGAGTATAAAAAAGTAGTTAATAAAACGCCTAAAGGGTTACCTATACCACAAGAGGTAACCGCTATTTTCTGGATGCAACAGGAGCTTAGAGTGTCGCTATTTGCTCAAACACTAGGAACGCCTTACCCAATTTCAGCCAAGCGGGTACTTAATGCGATAAAAGAGATAGAATAAAACTTGCATTTTCTATTAAGCTTAGTACCTTAATAGAAGGATTTATTTTTGTTTTGAAAAGGAAGCGACATAGTTATGTCCTCATCGATTGAACATAAAACAAAGCGACTTTTAGTGGTAGATGACGAGTATTTTAATTTTGAAATGCTCAAAGCCGCACTCGCGTCGAAATTTGATGTTAGTTACGCAGATTCAGGGCAAAGCTGCCTTGCGTCAGCAATTGCGAGTCCGCCAGATATAATTTTGCTTGATGTTTGTATGCCTGGTCTTGATGGTTATGATACATGCCGAATGCTAAAGCACACACCTGAAACAAAAAATATTCCTGTTGTTATGGTATCGGGCCTAGAGTCCCCATCTGAAAAACAAGCAGGGTTTGATGCTGGTTGTAACGCGTATGTTGTAAAGCCATTTTCAGTGGGTTCTTTGTTGGAAAAAATTAACACGGTTGTTTAGAGGTAACATATGTTTACTGATGATAAGCGAAATTTTAGACGCATGCAGATTAACACTCCTGCAAATTTAACAACGATAGAACCAATAGCGGGTTTAAGTTTTGCCGCAGAGTGCGTGGATTTAAGTGCAACAGGTTTATCAATTCATTTAGATGAATTGCTTGAACCTAATACCTTACTGACGGTGAACATTGATTCGACTCATCCAAGTATTGCGCCTTTAAATGCAACTGCAAAAGTAATACGTGCCAGCAAAGAAGATGATGGCACGGTAACAGCAGGTCTTGAAATCATTGAGTTTAACTAAATCGAATTCAGTTAAACTAAATAGTAGATATTAAAAAACCTTACAGATTAAGCCTTTTAAGTAAAAGCCTTCAGGGTAGCTGCCAGCAATTGGATGATCGGCTGCCTGGTTTAATCGCTCCATTATCA
>NZ_AUTI01000161.1:0-3676 GCF_000497995.1 Pseudoalteromonas sp. TB25 | reverse complement strand
CTGCCGCTACAGACAATGCGATGGGTGCCCCATTATCCGCATTTTTCTTCGCTTTTATTTTCTACGAAAATAGATGGTTCGATCTAAATTTGTGCCAAATTTTAATCGAATTTCGCTGATGCGAAACACTATCGCGGTTGGTACAGACCAGCTGTACATTCGCGCTTTCTCCATGTGTCTGCGGCTTCGCCTACAACACATTACGCGCTTGTTGGCCTCATTCTGAGGCGTTTTTTTTTACAGTTTTTCGTGCCGAAAAATGCGTTTTATAAGAGCGTCTTTTAGACAAAAGCGCCTTCAAAATAAACTTATTAATGAACTTTTTAGATAAAGAGGAAAGGGTTTTTACTTAATAAAATTAAGAGGAGAGGGAACTACTTATTCAAACTGTTTGTTGCTGAGCTGCGCAGTCAAACAGTTTGTTTTTTATCACGAAATCATTAAATTTGAAAGTATAAATTAATGATTATTAAGGTTTAAGAGTATGAAAAATAATGACGTTACTGATATTGCTATTAATCCAACAACAGGATTACCTATCACAAATGCCAGCACTAATATCTTAGATGTTGGTGGCAATGTGGTGGACCAGCCTAATAGAGTAATGACTGTTTATGAAATTGAAGAATCGATAAGTGCTTCAAACAATGGTGACTGTTTTGATGCATTTGACTCGTTTGATGATGGCTTTTAATGCCCAAAATATTGAAAGCAATTAGTCTGTATCGAATAGAGATTGTTTACTCGAGCATTGCACTTCTTGGCTCATCTATATTGTTTTTACAGTATAAATCGACTCAAAATTTTGCTTGGTTTGTCGCCCTGAGTTTGTTTTGCACTAGAATTGCTATTGGCATAATAAACTATGAGCAATATTGCCAAAGCAATAAGCGAAGTTTGAAGATAGCGCTCAAATATTTGTTATTTAAATTTGTATAAAACTGTTTATTTGTCCTAAACGCAAAGCGTCCTGATTTTATTAGGACGCTTTTTTGTTGAAAGCATTAATTAGACTGTCACCATATAAAAAAGATAAAGGTTTATATAAAAATGAGTTTTTAAAACTGTTAAATACGACTGAAAGGAGAGGGTAACTTAGATGGAGGGTGATTCAATGAGTCGATAGATATGTAAAAATACATACCTACCAACCACAAGGAATATACAAATTAGTTTTCATATACCTCTACTTACGCAAAGGATAAAAATTAGTAGTTACAATTGCTAACTAAATTTTCTTTACTACAGTGTTTTGTCGCTCACCCCCGCCAAAGCGGGGAAACCAATTTAGCAGCACGACCGTCTAGCTAAACTTTCTTTACTACAGTGTTTTGTCGCTCACCCCCGCCAAAGCGGGGAAACCAATTTAGTAGCACGACTGTCTAACTAAATTTTTTTTTTGCTACAGCGTTTTGCCGTTCACCCCCGCCAAAGCGGGGAACACAACTTAGTAGCACAACAGGCTAACTAATTTTTTATAAACTAATTGTATATTTTTATTTATCTCCATTTACTGAGGAGACTGCAGAGGAATAGCATTGCTACCCTCCTATGTTTCGAACTTTAAATGCTCCTGTTTTATAATGCAAGCGTTTAGTTGTTTTTAATTTAAAAAATAACATGAACGGCAATATTTGTAGGTTTTTAATGGCTATTTCGAAGTAGATAGGTGTTTTTAATGGCAAGGTTTAAATTTAGCCCAATCGTTTTGTTGACATTAAAAGCAAAATTACACTGTGTTTTTGTTTTTTTAAGTGTTTTTATATAAAGGGAGCATTTCGCTCCCAGATATCAGCAATACGATTAATATGGCTTTACTTTATTAAAATATAGAGTAAGTAAAGCCAGCAAATTTACGCTAGCTACATTTCTAATTCCCAGCTTATCAGGGTGGAGCGAACCATATTTATTACGAAATATAGTGAACGCTGTGATTTAACATGTATGTAGTCTGGGTCTGCGGTAATTTCGCGCTCACAGTCACTAGATTCATAGATTGGACAGTTTGATTCATACCACATTTCATAAGAAGTTTCACCAATTTCGTCTTCATAGATTGTATCTATTAGGTCATACTCAAAAATACGTAGGCTGAACTTATTAAGCATATCGCAGAAGAGGTCTGCATTGCTTTCGGTTGCAGCCAATGGTGACGGCCACAGCTTAGTACCATTTCCATTACCCTGAATGAAAACTTCGTTTGCAGGATATATAAATGTATCTGCCTGTCCACTATTCTTGTCTACCATCTCTTCAAATGCTATTAGCTGTGAGTTATATATTGTATGGGTGAAATTTACTTCCCCCTTCTCTTCATCATCATATTCATATTCATCTTCATCTTCATCTTCATCTAATAACTCATCTTGTTCATCTGACTGTTCACAACTTTCTTCGGACATTGCTTCAGACGATGTTTGTTCTGCACTTAATACTGCTTCTGGCAACGTTAACATTTCCTCGTTCAGGGGCTCATTTTGTCCATAATCGTTGGACGACAAAGCCTTTAATGCTTGCTCCCAAGTTAAATTCATTTCACTTTGAGCAATTTCATCTAGTGCTTGGTTTAAAGGGATTGCCTTTGCTTTTTTTAGTTTTTTTGCATCTTTTTTGGCGCGAGAAATAGACAGGCCAGAAGGAAAGTATTGTTCTAACTGATTCATAGTGTAAACCTTAAATATGCTTACGTCCGCCCACTAACATTACGCATGTTAAATGTTTAACTATTTTTATTTGAGAGTATGATTATCCGACAGGACTGCGCTTAAAGTGGGCGAAACGAGCTCATCAGTAAAGCTCTGAAAAGATTATTAAATAAATTAAATAGGATCGCAACCTCTTTTATTAAAACGCATAAAAAGGCTGTATTGGCATAAAACAAGCCAGCTATGCTTTTAAACAATTTACCAATCCATTTGTATTAATCTTTGTATAAAAAAGAAGGTTAAGTAGCTATTTTTTATGGGTAAATTATATTATTTAATGTAATATACTTTACAAAGTAACAATATGAGCAAACGGACTGTGAATATACTTCTTTCTTGGCTGGGCACCAAAGACATTGATAATATGCTCGATGGTGAAAAAAATGCTTCAATTTCAACTCTCGCTACTAACTCTCAAACTCCTTTTGATAAAATTGTAATACTCTCTAATCATCAGCATAAGTATTGGGAAAAGTTTGAAGACTTTGTAAAAAAGCGAATGGCTACAATTGGAAAACCATATCATGATATTCAGGTACATAAAGCTAATATTGTTAGCCCAATTGATTATGAGTCTATTCACCAAGTAACAGCGCTTTGGATCAATAAATTAAGTGAAGAGGCAGATTCCTTATCAATAAATCTGACCTCTGGCACGCCTGCAATGACCACTTTATCTGTGCTTATCGGTAAAGGTAAATCGAACGTTCAATTCCTTCAAGCAACCCCACAAAATGAGTTGCTACACGTTGATATCCCGATTGATTTTGGCCAAGAATATGTAAAGTCCGCATCTAAAAACATAGCGAATACGGCAACCTCTGAGCCTAAAATTGAACAAGCTTTTTCAAAACTCACTGCAAAATCAGTGCAAATGCAAAATGTAGTCAACAAAGCTAAAAAAATTGCAGCCTCAGAAGTACCTGCACTTATCCTTGGTGAAACCGGAACCGGTAAAGAGCTAATGGCTA
>NZ_AUTI01000160.1:0-4757 GCF_000497995.1 Pseudoalteromonas sp. TB25 | reverse complement strand
GTTTTGGCTTTTATCGCCATAACACAGCCGATGTACTATTAACGCAGGCGCATTTAGCGCATATAAATTGGCAAGAAATAAGCACACTACACTTTTGTTCAAACACATTAACCGAATCAGCAATTGCCAACACAACGGTTAAAGCGCTAGAACTTGCAAAAGCGAATAATAAGCTCGTCAGTTTTGATGTGAATTTACGCTACAGCTTGTGGGAAAACACAAACGATATAGCAAGCAATGTAAAAGCCTGTTACACCTATTGTGACATAGTAAAACTCTCGCGTGACGAACTTAATTTTTTAGCTCAGCATAGCGATACAACGAGCGATGATTACATTCAAATGCTATTAAATACCGGAGTAAAACTGGTGTTTTTAACCGATGGACCAGAGCCTGCCACGGTTTACCACAGCGCATTTACACTTAACGAATCGGCACCAAAAATAAACGCCGTAGATACAACAAGCGCAGGTGATGCATTTATAGCGGGGGTTTTATACTACTTAAATAACTTAGGAAGTGATTTACCACTAGCAGATAAACTAAATGATAAAGCGAGCATAAAAGGCGCCCTGCACTTCGCTCTTAAATGTGGCTCTAAAGCGTGTTTAGCTAAAGGGGCATTTCCGGCATTACCTGTGCTGGCTGATGTACTTTAATAGACCTAATGTTTTTTAAGTTCAAATATATGCAGTAACGCGTAGTTACTGCATAGCATCAAACACCATTTTACTATCCACTATTTGTTCAAAGTGCGTTATTTTTTGATTTTTAAGCTGCCAAATATGCGCGACCCTAGCTTGCATTTTTTTACCCGTTTTAATATAAGTACCAGAGTACGTGCCATACACTACAACAGTATCATCTTGGGATAAGTAGTTTTGTGGCGTAAACGTGTAGTTATACCACTCGCTTGCAAGCTTTTGAAAAACATGTTCAGTAATGTCATTCATACCATGGTATGTATCAGCATAAGCAAAACCGTCAGCCTCTTTCCAAGTAATAGTATCACTTGCATGAGCAACTAAATTTTGCCCATTCTCTTGTGATGTTTTGCCTTCATACGTACTTTTAATTATGTCTATGTTGTTCATTTTTGCACACCCTTGCACTATAAAAAGGAAGCTCAATAAAGCTGTAATATAAACAGCTTTATTATTTAGAAATTTCATCACACTATACTAGCGCAACTGATTGCTGTAAGTAGGTAACCCACTGCTCAGTTTTTCCATAATAATGGGCTATATCGGCTTTTTGCCACTTACCTGTGTTAAATTCAAATGCTGCACTAGGAAAGCCTTGCCCATGAATATCGTGCAATAAGCCTCGGCTTTGTGCTATATGTTGATCTGTTGCACCGCCTTCTAGCGCATTAAAGTGGGTTTCAAATAAGGCCTTGTTTAAACCCAGCTCCAATGCAATATCAGTCAGTACATGCAGCTGCATAATGTTTTTACCCTGAGCATAATAAGCATGTTGAATACTATTAAGCATTTCCCCACCTGATATACCAAGCGCTTGCGCTGCCAATATAGCGGTAATAGCCGGAGCCGAGTTGAGTATAATATCGTTGGTTTTTAAAAGCCCATCAGTATAGTTACTACCAAATACCTGACCGGTTTTCTTCGCTATGACACTGTCGTTTTTAAGTGCAAATTCACGCCATGCAGGAGTCACAGGTTTGACATTATCACCTGTTAGCATACCTCCACTGTGTACTTTTACAATTAAACCATCAATATTTTCAGCAGCGGTGATCAAGGGCACGCTGCCGTAAGTCCAACCACATAAAGGGTCAACAATTATATGTAACGTTACGTTTTTCATTAATATTTCCTATCTAAATAATTGCTTAACGCAAGGGCACTTAGTGCCATTGCATCTCACCCATAACCACTTTTGAGCCCAACTCTAAAATGCTTCTTGCACCTAAATCAGGGTAAGCTTGAGTCATTATCTCTACAAATTCAGTTGAGTTTTTTGCATTTTTTGCAGCGCTATCCGCTTTATTTAAGTATCCTTTCATGAATGACACACCAGAAAGGTCTTGTTTACTGCCCTGTAAAAAATGACCTGGAATAACAGTCTGTGGTTTTAAATTCTCGATGTTATCTAATGTTGACTGCCAAGTTTGACGCTCTGCAGCAGTGCTCGAATCGGCCAACCACACATGCATTTGATCAAATACTACAACCCCACCCAGCACTGTTTTTATAGAAGGGATCCAAAGGTAAGTATGCTTTGGATCATGCTGTAAATTTTTAATAATAATTTCTTTCCCATCTATAGTTAGGCTATTAGATAGCATTACTTCTGGCAAAATAAGTTCTTTAGGTGCATTGCTCTTTAAAATAGGCCCCCAATAATTTAACTTTCCTTGCATTGAGCGCTTAATATTCTCTACTGTTGATTTAGTCGCTAATAACTTTGCTTTTGGAAAAGCAGCTTTAATTACATCTAAACCAAAGTAAAAATCAGGGTCGCTGTGACTAATATAAACAGCTGTTAATGTTTTACCGCTCGCTTTTATTTTTTCAACCAATGCTTGTGCATCATTACGCTGAAATTGGGCATCCACTAATAACACTTCGTTATCACCACTTATAATGCTTGATGAAACAGCAAAAATACTTTTGTCTTGTGGGTTATATACATCAACAACTAATTCACTTTGCGCTAATACCGGTTGCATTAATGTGCTTGCTAATAAAGCTGTTGCTGCTAATACGTGTTTAACTTTTTTCATTCTCAGTAGCCTGTTTGTTATTTCGTTAAGATGAGGCTATTGTATGTTGCAATTTAAGAATGAAAAACTAGGCAGAATGCAACTATCTGTTGCATAAATCGAACATATAGGCAAAGTGAATGGATAGAATTATTGCAGCTGATGTATTTATAAAAATTGTAGAGCAGAAAAGTCTAGCCGGTGCTGCCCGTGCTTTAGATATGTCTAGATCTATGGTTACACGGTATTTGAATCAAATGGAAAAGTGGGCAAATACCCAACTACTCCATCGGTCAACAAGAAAAATAACACTCACGTCAGAGGGTGAAAAAGTACTTAATCATAGCCGAGAGCTCATTGCCATCGCCCAAAACATCAGTGCGCCAATAGAAAGTAATAACAGATTAAACGGGCAAATTAGGTTGTCGTGCTCGCCTTTTTTAGCACATGATGTACTACCAGATATGTTGCAACAATTCTTGCACGCTCATCCCGAAGTCAGTATTGATGTACAAATTAGTAATCACGTTACAAATTTGGTAGAAGAGCGAATAGATTTAGCAATTAGAATTACCAATGACTTAGATCCTAATATAATTGCTCGCCCACTTGGGAAATGCCATTCAGTATTATGTGCAAGCCCAGAATATTTAGAAAAAAACTCTAAGCCTATAACTACGGATGATTTGAGTCGCCATAACTGTTTGAACTATTCACGGTTTGAAAAAAGTATGTGGCATTTTTCACACCCTGAAAAACCCGTATCTGTAGCGATTGCTGGTAACTTCAGTGCTAATGATTCGAGCTTACTGTTAAAAGCTGCTCTTAATAATCAAGGAATAACTCTACAACCTAAGTTTGCTGCGCAGAAATATATAAATAATGGAACGTTAATACATTTACTACCACACCTTAAACCACAAACTTTGAACATATACGGTATTTACCGCTCTAGGAAACATCAGTCACTTGCACTTCGTTCATTTATTGATAGCTTAGTAACGTATTTTGATAAAATTGATACTTAACAATAAGCGAAAACTATTAAACGTTCGCTATAAGTCCTTTATTTAAGAGTTGAAATAGCGCTTTGTAAGCGCTATTTTTTGAAAGAAGGGATTTATTATTCGTCTAGCCAATCTATGGCTGCGGTAGCATTTTCAAAGTATTGAACCTCACCCGATATAAACCAGTTACCTATTTTGGCCATTCGAGCTTGCCACTCTTTATTACCGTAAATAGCTACTTTTTTAAATTCTTTAGAGTGCTTAACACCTAACTTGAGGTCGTCCCACGCTGCGCGTAATTCCCAACCTTCAAGCTCGCTACCATCTATTAAGGCGTTTACAACTGGGTGCTTAACTTCGCCAAGAGCTGAATTTATCATTGGGGTAATTATTTTGTAGTCGTCGTGAGTAAGCGTACCAACGGCTTTAAGTTTTAAAAAAAACTCTCTTCCTGCACGTTCAAGACCAATCGATAAACCATGTGTTGTGTGTACCATTACTGCTCTCCTTAAATAGGCTGAGTGGTAAAAGTACACCTTCTAAAATTAATTAGTCCTGAACTAAATCAATAAATAGTCCTGAACTAAATCAATAAATAGTTCTGAGCTAGATCATTAAATAGTCTCAAATAAACGACTCAATTACGCATTTTGTACGCGAGATATCTGGTTTTCTACATCAGTTAAATGGCCCGTTTTAAGCCATACTTTTGCACCATTACTTCCCGCTTTAACGTTAACAGAGCTATTAATAGGCACTCTTAACCAACTGTTTTTTACAAGGGTATCGGCTTGCTCATCAAATGAGCCTTCAAGTACTAGCAGCTCAGCTCCGCCTTTTGCGCTTATAACCATGCAGGCGTTGGGCTTAAAGTCCAACAAGCTTACGTCTTCAAAATCGTCTTTGTATAAAGGGGTTACGGCTACATTTTTAAAACTAGGGTGCGCCGTACTTTGCATCAAGTCCGTTTGTAAACGCACGTGGGTTCGATCATCTGGCTGAAACTGCCATAACTTTACAAATAT
>NZ_AUTI01000159.1:0-1301 GCF_000497995.1 Pseudoalteromonas sp. TB25 | reverse complement strand
TTGTAGCCGTTATCGTTGCGATCCCCGTTGCACATGCTGCACTGAGTGGAAAAGCGGGTCGTATAATGGAGCGTGTTACTTACTTTGGTTTTGGTATTCCGGGTATAGTAATGGGCACAGCGCTTGTTTACGGTGGTTTGCAGTTGCCGTTTTTATATCAAACACTGGGATTGCTTATTATTGCTTACATGCTGCGATTTTTACCACTTGCTGTAGGCTCTGTTAGAACAAGCACCGAACACTTAGATCCAAGCTTAGTGAAGTCTGCGCGCGTATTAGGTGCAAGCCCACGTGAAGTATTTACTCGCATAACACTGCCTTTAACTATGCGCGGTATTATTGCCGGTGCAGCACTGGTGTTTTTAGAGTCAATGCGTGAACTCGAAGCCACGCTATTACTTGGTCCTACAGGGTTTGAAACCCTCTCTACTTATTTATGGCGTGTATACGAAGCGGGCTATTTTGGTCGCGCCGCGATTCCAGGGTTATTGTTAGTAGTGATATCTGCCTGCGGGTTAGCTATTATGATGTCTGGCGAAAAACGCAACCAGTTTGAACATTAAGGATTTAAGAAACAATGCTATCTGTAAGTCAGTTGTCTATAGATTATGGCAGTAACCGCGTAGTAAGCGATTTAAACTTTTCGCTGGGTGAAAACGAAATCCTTATGCTTGTAGGGCCAACAGGTTGTGGTAAAAGTACAATTTTACAAGCCCTTGCTGGCCTTATACCTATTAGCGAAGGCGAAATAAACACAGGTAAATGGCGCGCTACACCCAAATTAACAATACCTCCTGAAAAACGCAGTGTAGGCATGGTATTTCAAGATTTTGCGTTATTTCCGCACTTAACCGTACAGCAAAACATTTGCTTTAGATTAAAAGATACAGCCCCTGCTGAGTATTGGATAAACCTACTTGGGTTGAGCGATTTTAGAGACAAAAAACCAGCAACGCTTTCTGGCGGACAAAAGCAGCGCGTTGCACTTGCGCGTACCCTTGCCCACCAACCTGACTTTGTATTACTTGATGAGCCGCTTTCAAACTTAGATGCCGCTCTTAAAGACATGCTTCGTTGGGATATTAGAAACGCACTTAAAGCCGCTGGCGTACCGGCGATTTGGGTAACACACGACCAAGAAGAAGCACTCTCCGTTGGCGACCGCGTTGGTGTGCTTAAAGGCGGCGAAATTCAGCAAATCGATACACCCGAGCGCTGTTTTAGTACCCCAAACAATCGCTTTGTGGCACGCTTTTTAGGTGAAGCCAGCTTTATTAGCGGCCAATTTAGCCAAGGACAAG
>NZ_AUTI01000158.1:0-533 GCF_000497995.1 Pseudoalteromonas sp. TB25 | reverse complement strand
ATTATGCAAATGGTACGCGCCCACAAATAGGTAAAAACTTAGCCATAGCAGAATGGCCAACCGATGCCGACGAAACAGGTAAAACAGGCTTTGCCGACTATGTATTGTTTGTAGGTTTACAACCGGTAGGGGTTGTTGAGGCTAAAAAAATAAATATCGATGTATGCGGCAAATTAGCAGAGGCGCAGCGGTACAGTATTTACTTTAATCTTGATCATTTAAACGCAGAAATCCAAGCGCGAGCTGCAAACGATGCAGAGCATCAAAAAGTAGCAGAGCAGCTACAAACTCAAAACAGCTACCAAATTACGTGGAAAGAATCCAAAGAGCCAAACGCACGCAGCTATAAAATACCGTTTGTATTTTCAACAAACGGGCGAGAGTACCGCCGCCAGTTATTAAGTAAAAGCGGTATTTGGTATCGCGATGTACGTAAAGTGAGTAACCAAGCTAAAGCATTACCTGCATGGCATACACCAGGCGAACTAAAAGCTAAGCTCGATGGCAACATAGATGCCGCGCAGCAATGGCTC
>NZ_AUTI01000157.1:0-2121 GCF_000497995.1 Pseudoalteromonas sp. TB25 | reverse complement strand
AAGCCAATAAATAACGTAGTACTTAAGCCCTATATATAGGGCTTTTTATTTACAGCAACTTAAGTTTATTATTTTTATCTTCCTTGTTTTATCGGTAGTGGCTCAATTTTTGCATTTTTAACTGCATTATTCATTTTGTGTCAAAAAGCCGATGGAAACTAATCACCTCGATAAACAAAACTTTTTTGATTTAGGCAACTTAGATTCACTTCGTAAAGAAGCCTTAACGAGTGGCGATGCATCAACTGATGCTTCCAAAGCTGCGCTCAAAAAAGCGGCCGCACAATTTGAAGCTATTTTTACGCAAATGTTGCTCAAAGGAATGCGCAAAGCTAACGAAGCATTTGAAGATAAAGACAGTCCATTTAATTCAAGTGGCGTAAAGTTTTTTGAAGAAATGCACGATCAGCAACTTTCAACAGAGCTTTCATCAAATGGCTCGTTAGGCCTTGCCGATTTAATTGTTCAGCAGTTATCGCCTGAGTCTAAAAACTTTATGCCAGGCTCTGTACTTAGAACAACCAACGATATTTTTAGCGATACGCAAGTCGGATCCGCTCTTCCTCATGAGCAAAAAAATAAGCAATCCGATCTTATCGTTAAGAGTACTAAAGCCGATATTGCTGAGCCTAAAGTCGATACTACAGAGTCTAAAACCGATAGCCCAACATTTAAAAATGCAGAAGAGTTTGTAAGTTCAGTGTGGGAACACGCTAAAACTGCAGCGCAAAAAATAGGTTTAAACCCAGCGGTAATGGTTGCTCAAGCGGCACTTGAAACCGGTTGGGGTAAACACATTATTAATAAAAGTGACGGTGGC
Organism: Pseudoalteromonas sp. TB25; assembly: GCF_000497995.1. NCBI lineage: Bacteria > Pseudomonadati > Pseudomonadota > Gammaproteobacteria > Alteromonadales > Pseudoalteromonadaceae > Pseudoalteromonas > Pseudoalteromonas sp. TB25. The sequence goes on along the minus strand of NZ_AUTI01000157.1, from coordinate 1,301 downwards.
AGCTCAAATAACTTATTTAATATTAAGTCAGATAAAAGCTGGGAAGGCGATAAAGCAAGCAAAGTAACGCTTGAGTTTGAGCAAGGCACACCCGTTAAAAAACAAGCCAGCTTTAGAGCCTACGATTCAATTAAAGATAGCGTGAACGACTTTGTTGATTTTTTAACGCAAAACCCACGCTACAAAGAAGCATTACAAAATACAGCAAAACCAAATGACTTTTTAGATTCATTACAAAAAGCAGGTTATGCAACCGATCCAAATTATGCCAGCAAAATAAAAAAAGTGCTCAATAGCAGTCAGCTAAAAGACATTGCGGCAAACGTGATCCGCCAAGGAGTAGAGTAACATGTCGTTTAATTTATTAAACATTGCCAGTTCTGGGGTTAGAGCAAGCTCGGAGCTATTGCAAACGACAAGTAAAAATATTGCCAATGTAAATACCGTAGGCTACGTACGTGAGCGTACTGAATTTACCACTATGGTTGATAACCAAGTGGGGCGAGGCGAAACATACCGATTACTGAACGAGTTTGCTCAGTCACAGCTAAATCGTGACACCTCTAATAAATCGTTTTTCGATCAGTTTATTACTGAGGCAAATAGAGTTGATACTATTTTTTCTGAAGAGTCGAACAACCTTTCGACCGGAATTAACTCTTTATTTAATAACGTACAAGAAGCACTAAATCAGCCGTCATCTACCGTTGCCCGCTCATTAGTAATGACAGATGCGCAAAGCTTAATTGATCAAATGGATAGACTTTCGGGCATCGTGCTTGATCAAAAAAGTGTAGTGAACGAGCAGCTCGAAATATTTTCAGATGAAGCAAACTCACTAATTCAAAGTATTAGCACGCTAAATCAAAATATTGCAGCAGTTAATGGCACTAATAACGCCGCAGATGCGAGCTCTACCTATAACGAACGCGATAAAGCAATACGCGACTTATCAGAGCTAATAGACATAGAAACACTTGATGGTCCAAATGGCGAAAAACTCGTTTTTATGGGCACAGGCGAAGCGGTTGTTATGCAAAATGGCGCATTTAACTTATTTTCGATGACGGGGGATCCTGATCCTAACTTTAAAGAATTCACGCTTGACGTTAATGGTGGCAAAGCAGTGCCGCTTGAAGTTGATGTAAGTAAGCTTAAAGGCAAAATTGGTGGCTTACTTGCTTTTAGAGATGACATATTAGTCCCTGCGCAAAACCAAATTGGCCAAATGGGCTTAGCGATAGCTGATGCATTTAACGAACAAAACAAATTGGGTATGGATGCAACGGGCCAGCTAGGGG
>NZ_AUTI01000156.1:0-3162 GCF_000497995.1 Pseudoalteromonas sp. TB25 | reverse complement strand
CGGCTTGTTCTCCTAAGTCGACTAACTTAACAAGTTTGTCATGCGGGATATCGTCTAATTGACTCCCTGTGCGTTTTTCTACTATTACCTCAAAACCAAGCGCAAGTAAAAATGTATGTAAGCGCTGAAGGGTAGCAGCGGCTCCCGGGTGATTAGGTTTGCCAATTAGGCCTATGGTATTAAAAGGAGAGTCCATAATGTACGCACAAAAAGATTTAATAATTGTAGAGTAACTCAAAACAGAAGTGTTTGAAAATACAGATTATAGCAATATTATAAACCTTCAATTTTATTCGCAGTCAGTTAACTGCACGACTTGAAAAACAACTAAACGCCCCGATATCTCTTTCATGCAACAAGATGTAGATACCATGAAACTAAACTCACGAGATCAGCAAATTTTTTCAGCTGTTATGAACATGTACTGTAATGGTGAAGGCTTGCCTGTTCCATCAACAAAAATTGCCAAGCTCAAAGGCATGGCAGTATGCTCGGCTACGGTTCGTAATGCTATGGCTCGCTTAGAAAAAGTGGGGCTATTGTATTCACCTCATACATCTGCAGGACGAGTGCCCACAAATGAAGGGTTTGATTATTGGTTTGACGAGTTTTTTCCACTCGCTGACATTGCTAATTATTGGCAACCAGAGCAATCACAACTCGTTGAACTAGCACATGGTTTGAGCCAAAAATACCAAATATGTTGTTGTGTTGGTTTACCACAAGTCAGCTCGCAGCAAGTGTTTAGAGTAGAGGTGCTTGATTTTGATTCTACCGACTGGCTTATTCTATTAATAGACAGGGCTGGGCAGAGCCACAACATTTGTATTGATAAACCTCATGATTCGTCAGATTCTGTTCGTTATCAGTTTGCAACATGGTTGAATACCGTATTTAGCCAACAAACTCTTATGGAGGGTCTGTATCGTATGAAGGCGATGGCAAATACAGCGCCTCGAAATTGTCATGATTCGCTTAATCAATGGACGCGACAACTAAGTCAAAAATTAGGCTCAGATAATAGTATTGTAGTTGGCGAAAATTACCTCTATAAACAAATCGATTGTGAGCAAAGTTTAAATATTGGTGTTTCGTTTTTAAATTATGTAGAAGATAAACTCGCTTTTAAAAACGGTGTATCGGTACTTAATAGCGAAAAATTGCCTTTTACTGAGTGTGATGAATTGATCGTAATAAGCGTGCCGTACTTTCAAAATCAAGAATACCAAAGCCGCTTTTGTATAATTTGCCCTAAATCAGCGCAAATCGAAGAAATAATTCGAGAATTTAAATTAATTGAGGCATCTAACTCTTGAATCTTTTTATTCAATCCCCATAATTACCGCAGTTGTAAAGAATTGGAGCACGTATTTTATGTCTGAGCAGACACAAAACCCTGAGCAAGAAGTAGAATTAAACGAAGAAATTTCTAAAATGCAGGCTGATGTAGAAGCAGCAGTAGAAGCCGCTGATCAACATGCAGAAGAAGAGCAAAGCCCTGAAGCAGAAATAGCTATGCTATATGCAGAGCTTGAAGCTGCTAAACAAACTATTGCTGATCAAAAAGATGGTGTTGTTCGTGCTGCAGCAGACGTAGACAACATTCGTCGTCGTGCAGCACAAGATGTAGAAAAAGCGCATAAGTTTGCACTAGAAAAATTTGCTAACGAATTACTACCTGTAATTGATAATCTTGAGCGTGCTATTGAGTTTTCTGATAAAGAAAATGAGACTTTAAAGCCGTTGCTTGAAGGTATCGATATGACAGTTAAAAGCTTTAACGATGCTGTTGCAAAGTTTGGTGTTGAAATTGTAAACCCACAAGGTGAGCAGTTTAATCCAGATTTTCATCAAGCAATGTCAATTCAACCAAGTAACGATGTAACACCTAATACAGTACTTGCTGTTATGCAAAAAGGTTACACATTGAATGGTCGTTTATTACGCCCTGCAATGGTTATGGTTTCTAAAGCTGCTGATGCTTAATTGAATTATTAGTTTTAAAAAATGCCTCATATTGAGGCATTTTTTTTGTCTTTTTTATAGTGAATTAACTGTACGAGTATAGTAAGCAAAACAGCGCTGAACATTAAACTTGAAAATGGCACTGCGCTTTTTGCATGCATAATAGCGAGTAGTGGGCCAACTAACGCGCCACTGCCAAAACGAAGTGTGCCAATTACGGCCGTTGCCGTGCCTGTGTTTTTTTCAAACTTCATTAATATTAGCGAGTCAGCATTACTTGCAGTGACGCCTAAGCTCATCATTAATGGCGCAATAGCAGCCACAATATAATAAAGTGATAAATGCAATAAGCTAAATGTTAGTAAAGCCAGCCCCGATACAAATCCAAATGTAAGCCCAATATAGAGCATTTTTCGAGAGCCCAGCCTTGGTACAATTCGCGTATTTAAAAAGTTACCAAACATCAGCGCCATTACGTTAAAGGCAAATAACACACCAAATAACTGTTCTGACACTTCATATAAATCTAAATAAATAAATGGTACTGAGGTCAAAAAGCAAAAAAATCCAAACGATACAAACATAGAACTGAGTATGTCGGCACGTGCATCTTTATTACTGAGTACTGTTTTATAGCTGTCGAAAAACAGAGCGAGACCCTTTTTTTCGTTTTTGTGAATAGGAATATCAATTAGATACACTTGCACAAATGCCAATATTAAAAAGCTATACCCAGCAAGAACCAAGAATATGGTTGACCAAACAGAAAATCCTAAAATAAACGAGCCAACAGAGGGGGCAACTAACGGCGCTACCATCATAATCATCGACACATACGACATTCCCTTAGCTGTATTTTGCTGATAAATATGGCGAATAATACCCGGTACTACTACCGTTGCTGCCGCTCCCGTAAATGCTTGCACTGCTCGAAGAGTCCAAAAAGCATGGATTTCGGTGGTAAATGCCAGTGCAAGTGAGCTTGCACCAAATAAGGTTAAGCCGATACGTGCAAGCTTACGGCGGCCAATTTGATCGGCAATGGGGCCAAAAAATAGCATCCCTAATGAATAGCCTGCTAAGTAAATACTCAACGATATTTGTACATTGGGCATATTAGTGTGTAAATCGTTTGCAATTACCAGCATGGCAGGTAAGTACATATCTATCGCCAATGGCGTAATCGCCACTATACTG
>NZ_AUTI01000155.1:0-873 GCF_000497995.1 Pseudoalteromonas sp. TB25 | reverse complement strand
GCTGTTATACATAACTGATGGATCAAACCCAGTCGGAAATTGCCCAGCAGATTTAATTGGGTTATCGCGTGTTGAGTCATGCTTTACGTCTAAGTCGGCTGCAATAGTTACTTTAACTTTTTTGCCTTCAAGCTCTTCAACTTGCCAGCTAGCTGGAACAGGTGCAGGTAAGTCGCGAGCACGCGTTTCAAACACAATTGCATTCTCATCCGAGTTGCTTAGCGTCATTTTTTGCTGCCATGGGGTAGCGTCTGGATCAAAATGTTCGTTTTCGATTTTACGAATAAGCGTACCGGCAATTATTTGTTCACCAAAACGTGCTTCTATGTCGCTTTGCTCAACATTGTTACCTTGAGTGTCTTGTAGTTGATTATCAACAACACTAACTAAATTCATCAAGGTGGCGAGGCCTAAAAACGTTTCTTGACGATCTTGTGCACTTAAACTGTCTAACACAATACGGCGGTAACCTTGGTGAAAAGAAGTACGGCCAGCGGCATTAATGCCTCCCATGCCTACAATTACGGGTAATGCGGTCATAATTTACCTTTAAAAAACGTGTTATAAGAATATGACACTAGTTTAAATGGATTGCGCACCACACTTTGTGCTTTAATAGCCAAATATTAAGCATAAAAGGCCAACCCTAACTGGTCGGAGCATCTATATGACTGATAAACAGAGTAACCCCCCATTAAATATAGCTATTGCTGTTTACCAACACTTATTAATAACGAGTTTAACCCTCCCTATAGAGATGCTGAGAGCGGGCGAAGCCTTTGCAAAAGGCCATATTAATAAAAAAAATTTTAGGCCACTCGCTATTCATTTAGTTGCTAAAAACCTTGAACCAATAAGCAATCGTACCGGCTT
>NZ_AUTI01000154.1:0-6191 GCF_000497995.1 Pseudoalteromonas sp. TB25 | reverse complement strand
ATCAGGTAAAGTACCTGCTGCTATTCACTTAGCACCAGAGGCAGTAGAAGGCGGCATTATTGCTAAAATCCGAGAAGGCGATTTAGTGACGCTTGATGCGCCAAACGGAATCTTAAAAGTACACGTTAGCGACGAAGAGCTTGCTAAGCGTGAAGCAGAACTTAGCCTGCCAAGTGCAACATTTGGTACAGGTCGTGAATTATTTACTGGATTTAGAAATATCGTAAGCAGTGCCGATTTAGGCGCGAGTGCTTTTGGACTTGAATAAATATTAGCCATACTGGGTAATGAGGAACAAGTAATGAGTATTGAAAAAATCTTAGCATCGGCACCCGTAGTGCCAGTGGTTGTAATCGAAAAATTAGAAGATGCAGCACCACTTGCAAGAGCTTTATACAACGGTGGCTTAAAAGCCTTAGAAATAACACTACGTACACCCATTGCTGCAGAAGCTGTAAAGCTAATGAAAGCAGAAGTACCTGAAGCCTATGTAGGTACTGGTACGGTAGTAGATAAGGCAAGTTTTGATCTTTCGGTTGCCGCTGGTGCTGATTTTATGGTGAGTCCAGGTGTTAGTGATGAGCTTATTGCTTTAGCTAAAACATCAGATATACCATTTTTACCAGGCGCTGCAACTGCAAGTGAAGTTATGCAACTTGCGTCGCATGGTTTTAAGTATTTAAAATTCTTCCCAGCAGAAGCTGCAGGCGGAACAGCTATGCTTAAATCAATCGGTGGCCCATTACCACATATTACTTTTTGCCCAACTGGCGGCATTAGCCTAGCAACTGCTCCTAATTATTTAGCGCTTAACAACGTTATTTGTGTTGGTGGTACGTGGATGCTAGATAAACAACTAATTGAAAATAAAGACTGGCAAGCAATTGAAGCGCTTGCTCGCCAAGCAAGTGAACTTAAATAGGAGTCTAAAATGATTAATGTAGCAATTAACGGGTACGGCCGTATCGGTAGAAATGTTTTACGTGCACTTTATGAGTCAGCTCAAAACAGCGAAATTAAAATTGTAGCAATTAACGATTTAGCACCAGCTAACGTAAATGCACATTTAACGCAATATGACTCAGTTCATGGTCAATTTTCAAAAAAAGTAACACTTGAAAACAACACTATGCTAATTGGGGATGACGTAATTACGTTAACGCAAGAGCGTGACCCTGCAAACTTACCGTGGAAAGAGCTAAACGTAGATATCGTTTTAGAATGTACTGGTTTTTTCACTAAACGTGATGACGCCGCTAAGCACATTACTGCAGGCGCTAAAAAAGTAATCGTATCTGCTCCAGGTACTGGTTTAGATGCAACAGTAGTGCATGGTGTAAACAGCGACGTAATTAATGCTGACAGCAATATCATTTCTAACGCTTCTTGTACTACTAACTGTTTAGCGCCAATTGCAAAAGCAATTAACGACACAGTAGGTATTGAGCAAGGTAGCATGACGACTATTCACGCTTACACCAACGATCAAAACTTATCTGACGTTTACCACCCAGATTTATACCGTGCGCGTAGTGCAACTCAATCTATGATCCCAACTAAAACAGGTGCTGCGGCAGCTGTTGGTTTAGTATTACCAGAACTTGCTGGTAAATTAGATGGTATGTCGGTACGTGTACCTACAATCAATGTTTCTTTAGTTGATTTTACGTTTATCACTAAGCGTGATACGACTGCAGAAGAAATCAATGCAATCATGAAAGAAGCATCAACGGGTTCAATGAAGAGTATTTTAGAATATAACGAGCTTCCGCTTGTTTCTATCGACTTTAACCATAACCCAGCGTCGTCTATCTTTGATGCAACGCAAACTAAAGCCAATGGCAAACTAGTTAAAGTAATGGCTTGGTACGACAATGAGTGGGGTTTCTCAAACCGCATGTTAGACCAAGTTAAATCATTAGGTCAGTACTTATAATTGACCTTGTAAAAGTTTAGCTTTATCCAACCAAGCCACGCATTGCGTGGCTTTTTTGCGTTTAGTTTATCTGTATATTTGCAATTCAAAATTAGAAGGGAACTATTTGTATTTTTTATACCCTAAATTTTGTTAATATGTGGGTGTGTAAATCAATGGAATTTCGTTGTATTTAATCAACTCAACGACGCAAGGAATAATAAAAATGATCAGAGCTCTATCGCGAAAAGTATTTCGTACAAATCATCTTCAGATAGGTGAGGGCAACATAAGTGGCTACATAGCCTGCTTTTTAGCAATACTGAGTTGCTTAGGCGTATTAGCGTTTCACTTTCCTGAATATTTAACCACACCAGAGCTGAGAAAAAGCTACAGCGTCGACTTTTTACGTCAGCTTATGTTTGCATCATTATTGGTCTCGGGCAGTTTAGGATTACTTAACTTTGTACGTAATACCAATAAGCGTTTAGGGGCTACAGCGTGGTTTTTTATTTTACTCGCTATTATGTTTGGCGGACCAAACGTTGAAGTAAACGAATTTGCTTCTGATACACCTTATATAGGGCTTGATTGGTTTATTTTAGATTTACTCGGCTCAACACTTATATTTATTGTGATTGAAAAGTTATTACCTCATCGTAAAGATCAAAAAATATTACGTAGCGAATGGCGAGGCGATTTAAACCACTTTTTTGTAAATCATTTAATTATTGGTTTTGTATTACTCGTTACTAACCACTTTGTGCATTATGGCTTTGGCTGGGCTGTATCATCTACAGTACAAGGTTATATAGAGCAAACACCCTTTATAGTGCAGTTGTTTTTAATAATACTCGTGGCTGATTTAATGCAGTATTGGGTGCATCGTGCCTATCACGAAGTCCCTTTATTATGGCGCTTTCATGGCGTACATCACAGTGCTAAAGAAATGGATTGGTTAGCGGGCTCTCGCCAGCATATTCTTGAAATACTCGTAACGCGCAGCTTAGTGCTCACGCCTATATTTGTACTTGGTTTTTCACAGCAAATAATTAGTTTGTACGTAATAATTGTGGGTTTGCAGGCTGTGTTTAACCATGCAAATGTGCGTGTGAAATTTGGTTGGCTAAAATATTTTATGGTTACACCGCAGTTTCACCATTGGCATCATGCGTCAGATAAAGCCGCGATTGACCGAAATTACGCTGCACATTTTTCGTTTTTAGATTATGTGTTTGGTACTGCTGTTAAAGGCCAAAAAGAGTGGCCACAAGCGTATGGTGTAGTCGGGGATTACATGCCCGTAGGTATGCTTAAACAACAGGTTTACCCGTTTAAGCGCACTAAATAAGTACGGAAAATCCGAATAAACATAAAATAAAAGCGAGTAAGATGTTACATTTTGCTCGCTTATATTATTAATATTAAATTTATTTTAGCTCTGCTAATAACTCAGTAAATGTAGGTCTTTGATTTAATGTAGGTTGCATGGCACATTTTGCCATATTGGACATTTTAACAAAGAGCTCACTTTGTTTATCATCGCCAGTTACCGTGCCTATTAAGTCTTCAATTAAACACCCTAATGCACGTACTTCAATTAACTCGATTTGCTTTTGTTGATAATCACTTAACGTGGCTAAGTTTGTGGCTGCACCAAAATCACCAAATAATACATCAGCATCTTTGTTTATCATGGTGTTATGCGCATACACGTCGCCATGGCTTACTTTACAAATATGCAAGTGATGTAAGGTACTTACCATTTGCTGTGCAATTTTTAAAATAGCGTGAGTTGAGTAATGGCAATCATTATTAAAGGTATCACGAGTACAGGTTTCAAGGCTTGGAGGCAGGCCTAAATTAGCAAAGCTTTTATCTATTAGCTCCATTACTAAACCTAGCTGATCACTTTGCTCAATGTAGGCAAGTACTTGAATTAAATTAGCGTGATCGCCTGCTTGTAAGCAGCAATTTACTTCATCAAGCGGGTAGCCGTCGCTGGTAATTGCGCCTTTAAATAATTTAATCGCTACAGCACTTTCAATAGCTTGTGCTAAATGAATAACGCCCGATGCACCTTGGCCAATAACATGACTAAGTGTGTAATCGTTAAGAGACTTATTTTCTAAGCAGCTTTTTGTAAGGCACTGGGCTTTATTAAATTCGTTACCAGCAAACGCAAGCCAAGCAAGTTTAGGCAATTCAAACAGCCAGTCGTCTACGTGTGTTAAGTTATTAGCAGAGAGCCTAACAAGCTCAAGGTTTTTACACTGCGCCATGCTACTTGGTAGTTGCTTAAGTTGATTGCCTGCAAGCGCGAGCTTTTTGAGCTTCGTAAATTGGCCAAAACTTTGTGGAAGCTCAGTAATATTATTGTCGGTGAGTATGAGCCATTCAATATTTTTTGGTAAACAATAATCACTAAACTCAGTTATTTTACAGCCTTTAAATGCAACCATTATCAGAGCAGGGCATTTAGCTAAAACCGCAGGAATATGCTTAAACTGATTAAACGATAAAAATACACGCTTAAGGCGTGTTAAACAGGCAAATTCATCAGGTAGTGTTGATAAATTATTATTTGATAAATCGAGTACTTCAAGCGTGTCAGCTAAGCTAAAGATTTCTTCAGGAAATGTCGTTAGCTCTTCTACCAATTGCAGGCGAGTAGCACCAACAAGTTTGCCACTTTTAAGCTCTTTAAAGGAGTTCATATTAATACCATGTTCTAAAAATGAAAAAGCCAACATAGCTGTTGGCTTAAAGTCGTTCTAACTTACTAAATCGCTCTTTAGAATTGCGCGTTATGGTAAACGTTTTGCACGTCGTCGCAATCTTCTAACATTGCTAAAAAGCGTTCCATAACTTCAACGTCTTCGCCTTCAATCGGCGTTTCAATTTGTGGCACAAAGCTAATTAGGTCTTCGTCAAATTCAGTCACGCCCATTTCTTCAAGCGCTGTACGTGTATTGTTGTACTCTGTGTGAGGAGCAAAAACAGTAACTTTACCGTCATCTACTTCTACGTCAGTTACATCAACATCAGCCATCATAAGAGCTTCAAGTACTGCTTCGTCGTCATCACCGTCAAATACAAAAATAGCAAGGTGATCAAATAAATGTGAAACAGAGTTTTGAGCGCCAATTTTAGCATTCGCTTTGGTAAAACAAACACGTACATCAGCAAAGGTACGCTTGTTGTTGTCTGTTAAACAGTCAACAATAATCATACAGTTACCAGGGCCGTAACCTTCGTAACGTGTTGCTGCGTAGTCTTCACCGCCGCCGCCTTTTGCTTTGTCTATTGCGCGGTCAATAACGTGTGCTGGTACTTGGTCTTTTTTAGCGCGTTCAATTAAACGACGTAATGATAAGTTACCATCTGGATCTACACCGCCGTTTTTTGCACAAATATAAATTTCTTTGCCGTACTTAGAATAAACTTTAGTTTTAGCACCCGCAGTCTTAGCCATTGAATCTTTTTTGTTTTGGTAAGCTCTTCCCATCTGCGTTTCGCCTTAATATATGTAAATAATAGAATAAAATTATAATGCGTATTCTAAAGGTAAATGCATTCAAGGGCTAGTAAGTATTAAAACAGATTAAATCGGTAACGTTTAAAAGCCATGTAAACTGTATTTTATTAATGGGATCATCGAGGGTTCTAGACGTTGGAATTATATCTATTATGTGTAAATTTAATTCAATAAAAAAGCAACCTGTATAACAGGTTGCCTTACTAAGTAATAAAAAGTAAGTGTTACTTACCAAATACGTACACGCTCATCTTCAGGAAGGTATAACGCATCGCCTGGTTTTACATCAAACGCTTTGTACCATGCATCATGGTTACGCGGCGCTTGTGCTCTAAAGCGACCTGGGGCATGTGTGCCACCACGCAGTTGGTTAAGCATGCTTTGCTCAGTACGTTTTTCTTTCCATACTTGTGCCCACGCAAGGAAGAAACGCTGATCGCCAGTAACGCCGTCAATAACAGGCGCTTCTTTACCATTTAAACTGAGCTTGTACGCGTGATAAGCCATTGATAGCCCACCTACATCACCAATGTTTTCGCCAAGGCTATTTCGACCATTAACAAAATTACCTTCGATTGGCTCGTATTTACTGTACTGCGCAGCCAGTTGATCGGCTTTTTTGTCAAATGCAGCGCGGTCAGCATCAGTCCACCAGTTACGTTGCACACCGTTTTCGTCAGATTTTGAACCTTGATCGTCAAATCCATGACCCATTTCGTGACCAATTACAGCGCCAAT
>NZ_AUTI01000153.1:0-4282 GCF_000497995.1 Pseudoalteromonas sp. TB25 | reverse complement strand
GCTTGCACAATCTCACGAAATAGAGTTTGTAGCTGAACTGGGTATTGTGTTTTTGTTATTTAGTTTAGGGCTAGAATTTTCTATTTCTCGACTAATGGCAATGCGCAACCTAGTATTTGGTTTGGGCTCATTACAAGTAGGTATAACCAGTTTACTCTTCATTATTATTCTATATTGCTTAAACTTTTCATTACTCACCAGTTTTACCATCGGCACAATTATGGCGCTTTCTTCAACCGCTGTAGTAGTTAAGCTATTAAAAGAAACGGGGGAGCTCAATCAGCGCCGTGGGCAATTAGCCGTTGGTGTTCTACTTTTTCAAGATATTGCTGTTGTTCCTCTATTAATAATACTTCCTTTATTTGCATCAAGTGACTCTCAAAGTATTGGCTGGGCTTTAGCGTTTGCCCTAAGTAAAGGCGCATTTGTATGTGTGCTTCTTTGGGCAATTGGTAAATGGGTATTGCCCATTGTGTTTAAAGAAATAGCGCAAGTACGAACCGATGAGTTATTTGTACTTACCACCATATTAGTCGCGTTGTTTGCAGGCTTTTTAACGTATATGTTTGGCTTGTCTATGGCGCTAGGTGCTTTTTTAGCCGGAATGATGTTAGGTGAGAGCCATTACAGGCATCAGTTAGAGGCCGATATACGCCCATTTCGCGATATTTTAATGGGGCTATTTTTTGTTACTGTAGGTATGCAGCTAGATATTTTATTTGTACTGGGGCATATCGTAATAATTATTGGCGCCTTGCTGGGTTTACTGGTGTTAAAAATTGCAGTGGTAGCCTTTAGCGCGCGGCTAATGCATGAGCGAAACCAAGATTCACTCGCCTGTGGCATTATGCTGTGGCAAATGGGGGAGTTTGGCTTTGTACTTATTGCACTTGCTGGCCAGCATCAATTATTAAATTCAGAGCAAGCTTCATTTTTAATTGCCCTTGGTGTGCTTTCAATGGCATTTACCCCATTTTTGATTGATAAAACGCCATTTATTTTAAAGCGTTTAGGCATACTCGATCGCCCAAGTTTGGCGCTCGAGAGTGAGCCACAAAGTAGTACGCTTTATAGTGACCATGTTGTTATTTGTGGTTTTTCGCGAGTTGGGCAAACTATAGCGCGTTTTTTAAAGCCCGAAGCAATAGACTATGTTGCGATTGAAAGTAACCCAATTTTAGTACAAGAAGGCAAAGCGGCGGGTGAGCCTGTCATATTTGGCTATGTTAAACAAAAAGATATTTTAAAGTGCGCAGGAGTAGAGCGAGCTCGCTTGGTTATTATTACTTTTACAGAGTTTGATCATGCACAGGTTGTTATTGATGCCATAAAGCAAATAGCACCCAATGTTAAAATACTCATTCGTACCCGTGACGATAGCCAGCTAGATTATTTAAAAGAGCTAGGTGTAACCGAAGTAGTACCTGAGTCGTTAGAGGCAAGCTTAATGCTCGTGTCGCATGTGTTGTCTATGTCGGGCGTACCGATGACGCGTATTGTGCGAAGAGTAAGTAAAGAGCGTCGTAATCGTTATCCGTTAATGCAAAGCTTTTATGCAGGCTATTTTAAAGATAATGAAGATACATCAAGTGACCGGTTAGAGTACTTACATGTGGTTGCTCTGCCTGATAAAGCTTATGCAGTTAATAAAACAATCGAAAATCTAAATTTAGAAAAGCGTCGGGTACTGGTAAAAGCGCTGCGCAGAGAAGGGGCCGAAATAGACACGCCATCAGCACAAACAACCTTATTGGCTAATGACGTTTTAGTGTTACAAGGTAAACCAAGGCGTGTTGAGCGGGTAGAGCACTACCTGCTCGACGGAATAGAATAACGTTTCTGTTTGAGCTTAATCTAGTTCTAAAAACTTGCGTATCTCCGGTAATTTTTTCATACCGTCTTCATAACCAATTTGCATTAAATGCTGGGTGTAGCGTTTTTCAAACAATAGATAACTGGTTAAGCTCGATTGCGAATGTTTTTTAACACCTATGGTACGTAGCAATACTTTTATAGCCCAAGGCATATCATCGTAATACTGCGCTGCAATAGCATTAAAGTTTTGCGATGGGTTAATTACAAAGGTATCTATTTGTTTAAGTTCTTGATGTTTATCACGAGCGGGTAATAGCCCTAATGTGCGGTTAACACGAGCCAAACGCTCTAAATCCGATTGCATAGTGTCGGTAAATACACTGTCTAGTAAATGCCCCGCAACAGCAGATAGTCCAGGATAATGTGGCGAATAACCCGGTGGGTGTAATTCTTTAGGTTGGTCTACCCCAATAATAAATATTTTTTCAGCGCCTAAATGAATCGACGGACTCAGCGGAGAAAGTTGATGTATAGATCCATCACCAAAGTAATGGTTATAAATATTTACACTTGGAAACACCATAGGAATGGCACTTGATGCCATTAAGTGCTCAACATTAATACGAGTTGCGCGGCCTTCGCGTTTAGCACGTTGCCAAGATGTTTGCGTATTAGATTGAAAAAATGCAACCGAGTCACCCGTTGTATAACTTGAGGCTGTAATAGACAGCGCATCTAAATAATTACGGTGTAAATTGCGCTCAATGCGGTGTAAATCTAAAATCTCGTTTAATAAACTACGCAGAGGGCGGTTATTTAGTAAGCTCGCTGGTGGGTGGTTAATATGCTCTGACTGAAAGCTCGTTAAGATATTGCGAGCAATATGACCAAACACGCTTAAAAAGTCACTTTTATAGACCATAGAGGTTGAAAAGTTTTTCCAAACTGATTCGAGCTTTCGTACAGCCAAATGCGCACAAGAAGCGTAACATGCCAATGCAGCAGAGTTAATAGCGCCAGCGGAGGTGCCATTTATTACTCTAAATGGCAATGGAGCAGTACGAGGCATACTATGAGCTAGCGCTTTTAGCACACCGACTTGATAAGCAGCTCGTGCGCCACCACCTGTAAGTAATAAGGCAGTTTTAGGTTTTTGTGGATCAACTTGCTTGATTTTCATATTGGTGGTTAAACTGTTCTACGTCTTTACTTTATTTATTAACTGTAAGTCTTTAAGCTAGAAGAATCAAAGGATAACTGCCCTAATGCTTATTACATTATTTAATCACCCAATTTAGTAGGTAACTTACTTTGCTATAATTGCCGTATTATAAAATGTCATAGTATTTGTGTAAGAATGAATTTAATCCACTTAGCGTACTCTAAGTGATATCGCATTTTAATTTTTATGGAGTTCGTATGTCAGATAAACCAGAAGCATCAGATGTTCAAAAACGTCCACCTAATAACAATATTCTTTTCGCCGTTATTATTTTAATAGTCGTAGCATGTGCGGCCGCCTTCGTATTGCTCACACCAAGTGACGAGCAAGAAACACGCACTGAGGTAGAGCCCGCAGTTAAAGAGCAACCTATGATGGAGCTTAAACCCGAGAACGACCCAGTGGTAGACGCGCCATCTGTAATGCCAGAAAAACCAGCCGAGCTTGAAGTACCAGTACAAAGCCCGAGCGAGCCGGAGCATGAAGTAGAGCCACTACCAACACTTAACGAAAGTGATGCAGTTGTGGTTGCTAAAATGGATGAGTACCTAAGCGACTCAGTAATGAGCCTAATGGTGACCGACGATGTAATTCGCCGTGGTGTTGTATTTGTAGATAACCTAGCTAAAGGTAAGGTAGCTAAAAAGCACACGCCTGTTGTACAGCCAGAAGAGAAATTTAGCGTTAATGAAGGGGATATCCTCACAATTAACCCTAACAGCTACGAGCGTTATACCCCGTATGTGAAAATATTTACCAGTATGAGTGCAGCGCAAGCCGTTCGTATGTACGAAGAGTACAAGCCACTTATTAATAATGCATACAGTGAAATTGGTTATGGCGATGATGAGTTTAATCAAACGCTAACCGATGCAATCGATTTATTACTTGATACGCCAGAGCCTGAAGGTGACTTGCCGTTACTTCGCGATTCAGTGACGTATCAGTATGCGTTTTCGGAGTGGGAGCAATTACCTGCTGCGCAAAAACAGCTTTTACGTATGGGTCCAGAAAACATGAAAAAAGTAAAAGCAGCACTTCGTAATATAAAAGCGCAGTTAGAGAACAATTAATACGCACTAAAACAGCTAAATATGCCGCGATTGTATATGAAGTATGCAATCGCACTTTCTTTTTTGATTATCCCTTGAATAACAGAGTAAAAGTAGAGATAATCCCTCCCGCGCCAACCAAGGCCCTCAATGGTAGTCTTATTGGTCCTCTCGCAACACTAGCAGGCGAACC
>NZ_AUTI01000152.1:0-1114 GCF_000497995.1 Pseudoalteromonas sp. TB25 | reverse complement strand
GATATTGTCACGGTTGCTCCAGACGTGTCGGGTTGGGTAACTGCTTTAAATATTAAAGATGGTCAAAACGTACAAAAAGGCGAAGTACTTTTTAATGTTGATAAAAAGCGTTATCAAGCAGCGCTTGATAAAAGTAAAGCAAACACAGAAAACGCATTGTATACATGGGAACTTGCTAAACATAAATACGAAAGACGTGTTGAGCTAAACACTCAACAGGCAATTAGTGAAGAAACGCTAGAATCAACACGTATTAATACTAAAATTGCTGAGGCAAATTATAACCTAGCCAAGACAGAGCAAACAATTGCGCAGTTAAATGTTGACAGAACTAAAATTGTTGCGCCTGCATCAGGGCAAATAATTAATTTGAATTTACGCCAAGGTAACTATGTTGCTCAAGGCACACCTGTTTTTGCTATTGTTCAGTCAGATTCATTTTATGTAACGGGTTACTTTGAAGAGAGTAAAATACCGCTTATTTATCCTGATCAAAAAGCTAAAATAGCCCTTTTAAGTGGTGGTAAGCAATTAACAGGGCATGTAGTGAGTGTAGGTAAAGCCATTGCAAATACGAATACACAAAGTAACGGTCAGCTTTTACCGCAAGTGCAACAAACATTTAATTGGGTGCGTTTATCACAGCGTATACCTGTTGATATTAAGTTAGATTCGTTGCCCGAAAATACACAGCTTAGCGCAGGAATGACCGCCACTATACATCTCGCTACACGTTAAGGGGAATACAGTGGGCGTTGTATTACAAAATTTGTTTTTTCCTAAAAAACAGGCAATTATTTTTGCGACTAAGGGCGTTATAGCCATGGTGATGGCGCTCACTATTGCTATGTCGCTTAATCTTGAAAGGCCTTATTGGGCGTTAGTCTCGGCTATTTTTTTGCAATTACGCCCGCAAAGCGGATTGGTTATTGAAAAAGCAATATGCCAAATAATAGGCACCATAGTGGGCGGTTTATTTGGCATATTGCTTTTAACTCAGTTAATTCTCTACCCTTATTTAGCGCTCGGTGCACTGGCATTATGGTTGGGGGTGAACTCTTCGTTATCGGCAATGGTACGCCAAGCAAACTTTGTGTATGCGTTTGCTATGGCC
>NZ_AUTI01000151.1:0-4766 GCF_000497995.1 Pseudoalteromonas sp. TB25 | reverse complement strand
GTGCTACGTCCGCTTATACGGGTATTCCGCTCACTGCACGCGATGTAGCGCGTAGTGTTACATTTTTAACAGCGCAGTTTGCCGATCCTAACAAGCAACCTCATTGGCAAAATTACGCGTTTATGCCTGCAAACAACAACCCCACTTTAGTGGTTTATATGGGGCTTTCGCGCTTACAAACGCTAAGCTGCGGTTTGCAATCAGTGGGCTGGCCAAGTAATACACCCATCGCACTAATAGAGAATGCCACTAGTACTAAGCAAAAAGTAATTACCAGTACGCTTGAGAAAATAGTAAATGAGCATGCTAAACACAACCTTCAAGGCCCTACCCTAATTATGATTGGTGAAGTAATAAATCATAAAATGGCTATTAGTCCTGAGTTACTAAACAGTGTAAATGTTAACGCATGACGTAAAATGAATAATGCACTTTTCGCGCTTACTACCTCCCCAGGAGTAGGCGCTTTTTTTGTTTTTAATTTGGGTTCAAGTTGTGTGCAATAACATACTTAAATGCACCAAATAAGTTAAAAGTAATGGCAAGTTAAATTATAGAAACACAGTGACAAATAAAAATAATACTTTAAGCAATTGTATTAGCTTGATTTTAAATTCAATGATGAAATTTATTAATGATTGGAACAGTGGTTGCACTTTAAAAACAAAAAAGTGTGGAATAATACCAATGGCGACAAGCAACCCTCTCACAAAACAGTTTTTATTAGCGGCTAAGTATCAAGAAATACACGCGCTAAAGCAATTACAAAACAGTTGTGCCTCGCTTACTAAGTTAGGCGATTTTGTACATCAGTTACAAAAAGAACGTGCAATGAGTAATATCTTTTTGGCCTCAAATCGCGAGCGATTTAAAACCCAATTACAAGAACAAATCCCTTTAAGCAGCAGCGCACAAACTGCATTTTATGATTCTCTTAAACAAACATTTATAAACGACAACGCCGATACTGGTCATACTCGGTTATTTAATTTAATTACCTATAGCCTGCAAACACTTGACGCATTGCCCGAACTACGCAATCAAATAGCACAACAAAACATTAGTGCAGTGCATGCTACGCAGTCATTCACTCAGTTAATTGCTAGTTTACTCAATATTATTTTAGAGGCAGCAGATGGCGCAAGCGATCCTAAAATAACGCGTTTGTTAGTCGCATTTTTCAATTTTATGCAAGGTAAAGAGTACGCAGGACAAGAGCGCGCCTGTGGTGCACAAGCATTTGCAGCGAGTAAATTTACCACTGAGCAAAAACAACAACTCGCGCATTTTGAACAAGAGCAAAACCACAGCTTTGACTTTTTTAATGAGTACGCCGATGCGCACCTTTTAAAATGCTTTGCCACACTAACAACACATCAGGTTAATAATCAGGTAGAGCAACTTAGAAGTTTACTGCAAAAACTCGATGACGAGAATGCTCAACCGCTCTCGCAACTAAGCGAAGTATGGTACGAAGTAACCACTACGCGCATAGATATAATGCACAAAATTGAACAAAATATAGCAGATCAATTAATTGATACCGCAGCAATGCAAATAGCCTTTGCTCAACGTAGTTTAAATACAAATAAGCAAGTACTTAACAATATGGCAGAGCAACACATAGCCCCTACTTTTGGCCAATTAGCCATTAAGCAACCAGAGCCAGAAGTAAACCAAAATATAGCGGCCGATAAGCTCAACAGTAATAAAACTATGTATGATTTAATTATCGAGCAAAGCCAGCATATAAAACAAATAAACCAAGCGTTACTTGACGCTAAAAAAGTTATTAGTGAGCAAAAGGTAATTCACCAAGCCAAGTACATACTTATTGAGCAGTTAAAGCTCACCGAAGAGCAAGCCCATAAACAGCTACAAAAACAAGCAATGGATACGCATAAAACCTTATTTAGCGTAGCGCAAACAATTGTACAAATGAGCGATTAAATATGCTGTTTTTACTTGGGCATGTTGATCTTTAGTAATACCACTACCCTAAATAATAGTTATTTATTAAGTTACAAATTTCACACCCATATTGAGTTTTGCCTTATTTTAAAATTGATTCATAACCTGCTGACTATAATAAGGTAAAACCCTAATTTGAAGTCTATTTATAATGCAAATTATTCAACGCATTCAAAATAATCAACTACAATAAGTTAATCATTTGTTGCATCTCATTTTAATGAGGCATATTTAATACTGTTGTAGGAGTTTGAATGCCCAATGTAGAGAGTTATATAGAAGGTGTATCATTAATAGATGAGCAGCAATTAACAACTTCTCTTGATAATGACATTCAAACAAACATAAAAAACATTGCTGAGCTAATTTTAAATATTTTTGATGCGAGCTCATTTTCTATTGTTGCTAATCAGCCTTCAGGTGTCGTTGAGCTATATAAATCAGGTTCAGAAATAGCAGTAGCTGAAGAGCAACTAGCTGATGATATTTTTAATGAATCGATTATTGAGCATGACCTTAAAATATTTAGAGTTATATCGCCTATTATATTGCCCTCAAACCTTAAGTTTGGATGGTTGATATTCGAGCGAGCAAGTGATTCACTACTTACAGAAAAAGAAAAATCAATTTTAAATAGTTTACAAAAAAACTTTGTAAATCAGTTAGTCCAACGTAAAAACTTATTAGATAAAATAAACAGTGCTAAGTATAATTCAACAATTTGCGAGCAAAACAAAAAAGACGAAACTGAAAAAGATCGCTTAATTAAAAAATTACAAAAAATGAGCGATGAACTTGATGAATTTACCAGTATTGCTTCACACGATCTCAAGTCACCATTAAATGCTATAAAACGTTTATTAGAATGGGTTTATGATGATTGCAAAGATTTACTCCCTCAAGAGCACCTAGAAAATTTTCAGCTTGTGCTCAGCAGAGCTAATAGAATGCAAGTACTCCTAGAAGATTTACTAAGCTACTCGAGAATAAATAGCTGTGATTCAACTCGTGCAAACATATCTTTAGAAAGTCTTTACCAAGATATAGAAAAAATTTTAGAAGTTCCACAAGCTGTCACTGTTGATATACATGCCAATAACGAAGTACTCGATATACCACTGATCCCTTTTAAAACTGTTTTTCAAAATCTTATTAGTAATGCAATAAAACATAACAATAAAGAGCACTCGGTTATCGACATTTCACTTATCCCCTCTAATCAATATTACATTATTGAAATAAAAGATAATGGCCCTGGAATTGACCCTAAATATTTTTCACTCATATTTAAGTTATTTCAAACATTACAATCTCGAGATGACGTTGAAGGTAGCGGCATTGGACTCTGCATTGCCAATAAGCTCATTATTAATTACAGGGGAAAAATTGAAGTAGCCTCCGGTGGAAAGCTTGGCAGTACATTCACTATTTATTGGCCAAAATTTTAACTATGAAATTATCAATTATAAACGAGCATCATGTTGATGCTGCTCTTAGAAGGAACGTATGAATATTTTAATTGTTGATGATGACTTAGTTGATCGCAAATTAATTAAAAAAATGCTTATTTCTGATGGCTCTCAACTTCATAACATCACTGAAGTAACATGCGTTTGCGAAGGGTTAAAAGTAATTGAAAACAACCACTTTGACATAATTTTACTCGATTATAATATGCCCAAAGAAGACGGTATTGAAATGCTAATTGAAATGCGCAAAAAACCTAAACTCGGTAATACCGCAATTATCATGATCAGCTCTTCAGAAAATTCAACCTTGGCAATTGAGTGTATAGAAGCCGGTGCTCAAGATTTTTTACCTAAAGGAGATATAACAGGAAGCAGTTTAAATAAAGCACTTATATATGCCAAAAAACGCTTCGAGGCAGAACAACGTATGCACAACAGTTATCTTGCTGTAAAGCATATGGCAGAACGGGATCAGCTTACTGGTTTGTCTAATCGATATCATTTTGAAGAAATACTAAAAGTAATGATAGCTAACAATAAACGTGCTAAAAACTGCGTGGCGTTACTTGCTTTAGATTTAGATAACTTTAAAAATATTAATGATACGCTTGGCCATAGTGTCGGCGACGAAATTTTAATACAAACAGTAGAAAGAATTCATAGT
Source organism: Pseudoalteromonas sp. TB25 (assembly GCF_000497995.1). Taxonomy (NCBI): domain Bacteria; kingdom Pseudomonadati; phylum Pseudomonadota; class Gammaproteobacteria; order Alteromonadales; family Pseudoalteromonadaceae; genus Pseudoalteromonas; species Pseudoalteromonas sp. TB25. The sequence goes on along the minus strand of NZ_AUTI01000151.1, from coordinate 662 downwards.
TGCCTGAGACAAAATGAAGGATTTGCTCGATTAGGTGGTGATGAATTTGCAGTTATAATAGGTGGAATTTGCAATATTAATCAAATAGGTATGATAGCAAATAGAATACTAGCTGAAGTGTCTAAACCCTTTTTGCATGAAGGTAGAACTTTAAATTGCAGTGTTAGTATAGGAAGTGCTTTATACCCAAACGATGCGACTGAATCTCATGAACTGCTAAAATGTGCTGACATTGCAATGTATCGCTCAAAGCAAAGTGGTAAAAGTAGAATTAGCTTTTACAAAGAGCAATATCAGTACGAATTTAGTCGCCGAGTGGATATTCAAAATAGTATAAAAGAGCATATAGAGGAAAAAAACTTTAGGCTATTTTATCAACCTGTTTATTGTTCAAAAACACAAATAATGACAGGTGTCGAAGCCCTTATCCGTTGGCCAGATACAACCATTCATTATACTCCTGATGAATTTATTCCTATTGCTGAAGAGTGCCGATTAATAGCCCCTCTTGGAAAATGGATAATTGCGAGCGCTTTAGAGCAGTTATCTTTATGGCAGCAAAGCTATGAAACTCCCTTATATTAAGCGACAATTACGGTGGCCGGTCTAGCGACAATTATCTTGGCCGGTTGATCTGATAAGGTTCGGTACAGCAGAACGGA
>NZ_AUTI01000150.1:0-1329 GCF_000497995.1 Pseudoalteromonas sp. TB25 | reverse complement strand
CCTGCCATTAAAATACTGAGTAGCATGTTATTACATATTTTTGCTACTTGCCCTGCGCCAATATCGCCTGCATGAAATATGTTTTTACCCATATCACTCAGCACTGTATGTGCTTTATCAAACGCTGCTTTTTCGCCGCCTACAATAAAAGTAAGTGTACCTGCAGTTGCGCCTGCAACGCCGCCCGATACCGGTGCATCTACAAAGCTTATGCCTTGTTTGCCAAGTGCACTGCCTACAGTGCGTGCTGATTCTGCATCAATTGTTGAGCAATCAATTACTAATGTATTTTTGCTCAGCACATTAATTAAACCGCTGTCGTCGTTATTACCCAAATACAGCGATTTAACATGTTTGCCTGCAGGTAACATACTAATAAGTATGTCAGCATTTGTTGCGCACTGCTTTGCATCAACTGCGGCTTTTGCACCTTTGCTTGCAAGTTCATTTACGACCGACTGGTTTAAATCGAACACGCTAACAGTATGCCCAGCTTTAATTAAGTTAGCCGCCATTGGGCCGCCCATATTGCCTAAGCCGATAAAACCGATATTGAGTTTAGTCATCGTCTTTCCTTTATTTGTGTGTTGGCGTGTCTAAGCCATTGAGTGGGTGGTTTTCGCCAAAGCGATTAGCAAAAAAGCTGTCGATTATTGTTTGTGGGACATCACTAAGTGTTTTGTACTGCCAATTAGGCGCGCCGTCTTTATCTATTAATAACGCTCTTACGCCTTCTTGAAACTCACCTACTTCGCCAGCGCGCACTGACATACCCAGCTCCATTTTAAAACACGTTAATAAGCTTTTGCCTTTACTTGTTTTTAATTGTTCACTAACGAGTGCGCAGCTTAGTGGGCATCCGTGTTTTAGTGACTTTTGGGCGCGTTGTAGCCATTTATCGTCAGTAGCTAGCCTTAAAATATAATCAACTTGCTCCTGCAAGGTTGTAAATTCACCCAATTTTTGAATTGTTTTTAAATTAGCTTTTATATTGCCTTTTGGCATACGCGCAGATTGGTTGTCTAAATCGGTTAATAACTTAGTTAAACGCTCATGATTTAAGCTTGCGGTTTTGCCCCATTTAGCTGCTAAAATTTGCGCAAGCATGACATCATATTTAGTGCTGTCGATAAAGTGATCGGCAAGCGATACAAAACGCGCGTCGTCGCAGTTAATTGATGCCGACGTTAACCCTAAAAATAGCCCCACACTTTGTGGCATTTTATGTAAAAAGTAACTGCCGCCTACATCAGGGTATAAACCTATGGTTTGCTCTGGCATGGCAATGCGTGATGTTTCGGTTACGACGCGGTGGCTAGCACCGGCCAT